>JANXWR010000352.1 GCA_025351025.1 Burkholderiales bacterium
GGCGCCGAGGAACTTGTCGATGTGCAGGTACTTGCCGCGCAGCACGCCGTCGATGTCGCTGACCGCGACCTTGACCTTGTTGCTGCCGCTCTGGCGTACCGCGGTGAGGGCGGGATGCTCGGGGGTGGGCGTCGTCATGGCCGATTGTCGCGCGCCAAATGTCATCCTGAGCGCCAGCGAAGGATCTCGGCCGTTGCGCAGGGATCCGTCGCTTTGCTCAGGATGACAGCGACGGGGTGCCGCGGGCGATGCCCAGCTCGCGCATCGCCTCAGCGACGGCGGCGACGGCCTCGCCCATGACGTCGAGCCCGATCGCGCCGATGCAGCCGACCCGAAAGGTCTCGAGCTCGGTGAGCTTGCCCGGATAGAGGATGAAGCCGCGCGCCCGCACCGCCTCGTAGAACGGCCGGAACGAATAGTTCGGATCGGCGGGGGCGTGGAAGGTGACGATGATCGGCGCCTGGATCGCCGGGTCGAGGAACGGCTCGAAGCCGAGCGCCTTCATGCCGCCGACCAGGGCCTCGTAGTTGGCGGTGTAGCGGGCCAGCCGCGCCGGCTGCCCGCCCTCCTCGACGAACTGGCGCATCGCCTCGGCCAGCGCCGCGACGACGTGGGTCGGCGGCGTGAACCGCCACTGCCCGGTCTTTTCCATGTAGACGTGCTGGTCGTGCAGGTCCATCGCCAGCGAATGCGAGTTGCCGGCGGCGCCGGCGATGACATCGTTGCGGATGAAGACGAAGCCCATGCCGGGCACGCCCTCCAGGCACTTGCCGCTGGCCGCGACCAGGGCGTCGAATTTCACTTCGCGGGCGTCGATCGGCAGCGCCGCGAACGAGCTCATGGCGTCGACGATCAGGCCCTTGCCGTGCTTGGCGCAGACGTCGGCGACGGCTTGCAGCGGGTTGACGACGCCGGTGCCGGTCTCGCAATGGATGAAGCCGACGTGGCTGATCGAGGCATCAGCCTTCAACGCAGCCTCGAGCGCCTGCACCGACACCGGCGCATCCTCGGCGTGCGGCAGGATCGTCGTCTGGCGGCCCATCAGCGTCGCCAGCTTGCCGAGCCGCTTGCAATAGGCGCCGTTATCGAGCACCAGCACGTGGCCGTGCTTCGGCACGATCGTCGCCACTGCCGCCTCGACGGAGAAGGTGCCGCTGCCTTGCAGGGGCACGACGACGTGCGTGCCTTCGCCGTGGACGATCGCCAGCAACTGCGCGCGCAGCTCGGCGGTAATGGCGATGAAGCTCGAGTCCCACGAGCCCCAGTCGCGCAGCATCGCCCGCTTGGTGCGCTCGGTGGTCGTCAGCGGCCCGGGGGTGAGGAGGATGACGTCGCGTGGCATCGGTCGATTCTGTCTGGTTGCGGTTCGTCGAAATACCAGCCGGCTCAAGCCAGCGCCGGACGTCGCCACGCCTGCGTGCGCTGTCCTACCCAGGCGCCGATCCCCATGAAGAGGAGCGTCACGATCGTCGAGGCGAGAGTGATGAGGATGCAGCAGGCCGCGGCGGCGCCGGCCTCACCGGCTTCATCGAGACGCAGGATGGCGATCGCCGCGGTCTTGGTGTCGGGCGAATAGAGGAAGACTACGGCCGAGATCGTCGTCATCGCGTTGACGAAGAAGTAGCGCGCGATGTCGACCAGCGTCGGCGTGCAGATCGGCAGCGTGACGCGGCGCAAGGTCGTGAAGAATGGCACCTTGAGCGAGGCGCTCACCGCCTCGAACTCGGCGTCGAGCGACTTCAGCGCCGTCACCGCCGTGAGGTGGCCGGTGGTGTAGAAATGGACGATGGTGCAGACGATGAGCAGCGTCATCGTCTGGTACAGGCCGCCGAGCGGATTGCCAGGCGCGTTGAAGAAGAAGATGTAGCCGAGGCCGAGCACCAGGCCGGGCACCGCCATCGGCAGCATCGAGAGCATGCGCACGATCGGCCGCAGCGCCTCCATGCCGCGCGTCTTCTCGAGCATGTAGGCGCCGATGAAGACGACGATGGTGCCGAAGAACGCCGTACCCACCGCCAGCTCGAAGCTGTTGATGAAGGCCGGCCCGACCTCGGCGTCGACCAGGCCGAGCGTGTAGTGCTTGAGCGTCGGCATCAGGTTGTAGGGCCAGTAGGTCGCCAGCGAGGCGAAGATCGCCATGCCGAGCATCGCCAGCATGAGCGCGCCGACGATGCCGACGTAGCCGAGCATCAGCGCGTCGAAGCCGCGCGACGGCCGTGGCGCATACGGAATGGCGCGCGCCGACAGCATCGCCGTTTGCTTGCGCTGGACCAGCCAGTCGATGCCGAAGGTGAGCACGGCCGGCGTCAGCAGGAGCAGGCCGACGACGGCGCCGCGCTGGAAGTCCTGCTGGCCGATGACGAGCTTGAAGACGTCGGTGGCGAGCATGTTGAAGTCGCCGCCGATCACCTTCGGGATGCCGAAGTCGGTCATGACGAGGGTGAAGCAGACCAGC
>JANXWR010000355.1 GCA_025351025.1 Burkholderiales bacterium
TACGGCGAGGCGATCCTGCACCAGGGCGTGCGCGTGAGCTTCCATCCGGCCGGCCATGTGCTGGGCTCCGCCCAAGTGCGGCTCGAGCATGCCGGCAAGATCTGGGTCGCCTCCGGCGACTACTACCTCGCCGGCGACCACGACGATCCGCGCGCAGACAACGCCACCTGCGCGCCGTTCGAGCCGGTGCGCTGTCACTGCTTCATCACCGAGTCGACCTTCGGCCTGCCGATCTATCGATGGCAGCCGCAGGCCGAGTTGTTTGCGTCGATCGATGCCTGGTGGCGAGGCAACGCCGAGGCCGGCCGCGCCAGCCTGCTCATGGGCTACAGCTTCGGCAAGGCGCAGCGCATCCTGGCTGGCGTCGACCGCACGATCGGGCCGATCTTCGTGCATGGCGCGGTCGAGCCGCTGAACCGGGCGTACCGGGCCGCGGGCGTCGACATTCCGGAGACGCCGATCGCCACCGAGGTGAGCGACAAGACCCGGTTCCGTCGCGCCCTCGTCGTCGCGCCGCCTTCGGTTCAGGGCTCGACCTGGACGCGCCGCTTCGGCGACTACAGCGACGCCTTCGCGAGCGGCTGGATGCAGTTGCGCGGCGCGCGCCGGCGCCGATCGGTCGACCGCGGCTTCGTGCTCAGCGACCATGCCGACTGGCCGGGACTGCAGCGCGCGATTCGCGAGGCGGGCGCTGCGCGCGTCATCGTCACGCACGGCTACGAGGCGGTCATGGTGCGCTGGCTGACCGAGCGGGGACTCGAGGCGAGCGCCTTCGAGACCGAGTACGGCGACAGCGACGACGACGAGAACCCCCACCCCGGCCCTCTCCCGCAAGCGGGCAGGGTGAAAGGCACGATGTGCTCGACGCGCGCGATGCGGGTGAGGGTGACGAGGAACTCCCTCTCCCGCGTGCGAGAGAGGGCCGGGGTGAGGGCTCTTCGTGAAGCGCTTCGCCCGCCTCTACGCCGAGCTCGATGCGACCACCGCGACGAGCGCCAAGGTCGACGCGCTGAAGCGCTACTTCGCCGCTGCCGCGCCGCAAGACGCCGCCTGGGCGGTCTACTTCCTGGCCGGCGGCAAGCCGCGCCAGGTCGTGCCGAGCGGCGTGCTGCGGGCGGTCGCCTGCCGCGAGGCCGGCCTTCCGGAATGGCTATTCGACGCGAGCTACCAGGCCGTCGGCGACTTCTCCGAAACGGTGGCGCACGTGCTGCCGCCGCCGAAGCAAGAGAGCGACCTCGGACTCGCCGTCTGGATCGAGGAGCGCCTGCTGAGGCTGCGCGGCCTGGCACCCGAAGAGCAGGCGGAGCGCGTCGCCACGTACTGGGACGAGCTGGATACGGCAGGGCGCTTCCTGCTCAACAAGCTGATCGGCGGCGGCCTTCGCGTCGGGGTCAGCAAGCTGCTCGTGCAGCGCGCGCTCGCCGAGGGCTCGGACCTCGACGCCAAGCTGGTGGCGCAACGCATGATGGGCTACACCGACGGTCGCGTCGCGCCCAGCCCCGAGCGCTACCTGCAGCTGACCTCGAGCGCCGAAGCCGGCCCGCTCGATCTCGGTCAGCCGTATCCGTTCTTCCTCGCGCATCAGCTCGACGCGCCGCTCGAAGCGTTCGCGGCTCGGCTCGGGTCACCTGAGGACTGGGTCGTCGAATGGAAGTACGACGGCATCCGCGCCCAGCTCGTCAAGCGCGCGTCGCAGTTCTGGATCTGGTCGCGCGGCGAGGAGCTGGTGACCGAGCGCTTTCCCGAGGCCGTCGCCGCGGCTGCGCCGCTCGCCAACGGCACCGTGCTCGACGGCGAGCTCGTCGTCTGGAAGGAAGGCAAGGTCGCGCCCTTCAACTTGCTGCAGCAGCGCATCGGCCGCAAGACGCTGACGAAGAAGGTGCTCGCCGACGCGCCGGTCGGCTTCATCGCCTACGACATCCTCGAGCTCGGCGGCGTCGACCTGCGCGAGCGGCCGCAGGCCGAGCGGCGCGCCTTGCTCGAAGAGGTGGTCGACGCGCGCTCGGCGCTGCACCTCTCACCAATCGAGACGCGGCCGAGCTGGCAGGCGTTGGCGACGCTGCGCGAGGAGGCGCGCGGTCGCGGCGTCGAGGGCTTCATGCTCAAGCACCGGCAGGCCCGCTACGGCACCGGCCGGCGCAAGCAGGATGATCTTGCCGGTGGCACCTGGTGGAAGTGGAAGATTGACCCGCTCATCGTCGACTGCGTACTCGTCTACGCACAGGCCGGCCACGGCCGGCGCGCCAGTGTCTACACCGACTACACCTTCGCCGTCTGGAACCGCGCGCCGCGCGATGCCGCCGAGGCGGCGGCGGTGGTCGAGGCGATCGCACGGAAGGAATCGCCAGCCCCGGACGCGCTCCAGCTCGTCGCCTTCGCCAAGGCCTACTCCGGTCTCACCGACGAGGAGTTCAAGGTCGTCGACCGGATCATCCGCAGCAGCACGCTCGAGAAGTTCGGTCCGGTGCGCAGCGTCCGGCCGAGCCTGGTGTTCGAACTCGGCTTCGAGGGCATCAACCGCAGCACGCGGCACAAGAGCGGCATCGCCGTGCGCTTTCCGCGCATGCTGCGCATCCGCGACGACAAGCCGCTGCACGACGCGGATACGATGCAGTCGCTGGAGGCGCTGCTCGCCCTTCAGCACGGCGACGCCGGCCCTTGACGCGCTTTCGCCGCTACGAGCTTGTCGACCGACGCCCCGGCGCGGACGCTGGCGGCCGGGGCAGCGCGTGGCGCAGTTCTTCGGTGGCGCGCAGGGCACCGACCTCGATGCCGTTCCAGTTGCGCAGCGTCAGGTCGCTGAGGCCGCGCATGAAGCTCGCCTCGCCGTCGTCGAGTGGGAGCAGCGCTTCGATCGTCGCTGCCATGGCGACCTCGGCGGCGCGCGCGGTGTTGCCGTCGTCGATCTTGATCGCGACGCCGAAGCCGCGCTCGGGAAAGGCGGCGCAGAACACCGCCTCGGCGCCGACCTTGCAGAAGGCGCGCTCGCCGAGCTTTTCCATGACGCGGGTATCGAAGCGATCGGTGCCGCCGACCATGAAGGGATGGCGCGCGACCGCGCCGCGCAGACGCTTCGCTGCGACCGCGTGGCCGTCGCTCAGGCCAACGCCGGTGCCGACGCGCGCAAAAGCGAGGGCGAGATGGCGCAGCGGGATCGCATAGGTCGGGATCGAGCAGCCGTCGGTGCCGCGCGGCGTTTGCGAGAGGTCGAAGCCGGTCGTGGCCTGCAGCGCCGCGCAGACGGCGCGCATCACCGGATGCTCCGCGCCGACATAGCCCTTCGCGTACTGGCGCAGGTTCGCTTTGCCGCCGAGCCGGCAGGCCAGGCAAAGAAACCCGGCGTGCTTGCCCGAGCAGTTGTTGTTCAAGGCATTCGGCTCGATGCCGGCCGCGGCCATCTGTCGCTGCACCGCCTCACGCGTCGGCCATTGCGTTCCGCATTCGAGCGCACCGAGGTCCAGGCCGGTGCGGGCCAGCATGCGTTCGACGACGGCCGTATGCCTCGGCTCGCCGTTGTGCGAGGCGCAGGCGATGGCGATCTCTTCGTCGCTCAGGCCGAGCTCGTCGGCGGCGCCGCTTTCGACGAGCGGCAGCGCCTGCAACACCTTGACCGCCGAGCGCGGAAAGATCGGCCGCTCAACGTCGCCGAGCGCGAGGACGAGCGCGCCGTCGGCGTCGCATACCGCGACGGCACCGCGGTGCGCCGATTCGCAGAGGCCGCCGCGCATCGCTTCGACGAGGATAGGGTTCATCGGTCGGTCGTGATCGAAAGCCAGTCTGTCGACGACTGTAGTCTTCCGCGGGCGATGCCGTGGCGACAGTTGCGCGCCGCCGGCTGACGACAATCGCCGCATGTCGGCCACGGCCCTGGGCCTCGTTCTCGTCGCCGCGCTGCTGCATGCGCTCTGGAACGTGGTCGCCAAGCGCACCGGCGGCGACGCGCGTTTCGCCCTCATCGCCGCGCTGTTCCTAGTCGTGCTCTGGGCGCCGCTCGGCGCGTGGGCGGCCTGGGGCGTGCTGCCCGGTTGGGGCAGGGTCGAATGGAGCGTGCTGCTGGCGAGCGCGATCGTTCACGTCGCCTACTTCACGACGCTGCTGCGCGGCTATCGCCTCTCCGACCTGACCGTCGTCTATCCGGTCGCGCGCGGCACCGGGCCTTTGCTCGCGTCGCTCGGCGCGCTGCTCTGGCTCGGCGAATCGATGAGCGTGGTCGCTGCGTGCGGCGTCGTCGGCGTGGCAGTCGGCGTCTTCTTCGTCGCCGGCGGCCCGGGCCTGTGGGCGAAGGCGCACGACCCGCTGCAACGCCAGCGCGTGCGCGCCGGCCTTGGCTGGGGCGCCGCGACCGGTGCGCTGATCGCCGGCTACACGCTGATCGACGGCTATGCAGTCAAGGTGCTGCTGCTCTCGCCGATCCTCGTCGACTACGTCGGCAACCTGTTTCGCGTGCCCGTCCTGCTGCCGGCGGCGCTGCGCGACCGGCGCGGCTTCGGCGAAGTGTGGCGTGCGCAGTGGCGCTCCGCGCTCGTCGTCGCCGTGCTCGGGCCGCTCGGCTACGTGCTCGTGCTTTACGCGATGCGGCTCGCGCCTCTCAGCCACGTCGCACCGGCGCGCGAGGTCTCGATGCTGTTCGCGGCGCTCATCGGCGGTCGTTTGCTCGGCGAAGGCGATCGCTCGCTGCGGCTGGTCGGCGCCGCGTGCATCGCCGGTGGCGTGGGCGCGCTGGCGCTCGGTTGATGGCGATGCAGCTGGCCGGGGTCGACTTCACGAGCGCGCCTTCGCGGCGCAAGCCGATCACCGTGGCCTTCGGCAAGCTCGTCGAAGATGGATCGCTCGTGATCCTGGAGTCGGTCTACGAGCACATCGACTTTCGCTCCTTCTCGGACTGGCTGGGCGCGCAGGGTCCGTGGCTCGCGGCATTCGACTTCCCGTTCGGCCTGTCGCGCGAGCTGGTCGAGTCGCTCGGCTGGCCGCGCGAGTGGCTGCCGCTGATGCACCACTACACGGGCTTGTCGCGGGCCGAGATCGTCGCGACCTTCCGGGCCTGGTTCGCGGTGCGTCCGATGGGGAAGAAGTTCGCGCATCGCGCCTCGGATGCCGGCTCGGGCGCATCGCCGTCGATGAAGTGGGTGAACCCGCCGGTTGCCTTCATGCTGCATGCCGGCATCGGCCTGTTGCTCGACGCGGGCGTGCATCTGCCGCGCCTGCACGACGGCGATCGGCAGCGCGTCGCCCTCGAAGGCTATCCCGGGCTCGTCGCGCGCGAGCTGATCGGCCGCCGCTCGTACAAGAGCGACACGCGCTCCAAGCACACGCCGGAGCGGCGCCGCGCCCGCGAAGAGATCGTCGCCGGACTCGTGCAAGGCAGGAGCCGGCTCGGCTTGCGCCTCTCGCTGACCGATCTGCAACGGGCCGCGCTCGTCGACGACGGCTCGGCCGACCGTCTCGATGCCGTGCTCTGCCTGATGCAGGCGGCGTGGGCCGCGGGCCGGCCGGGCTACGGCCTGCCCGAAGTCGTCGATCCGCTCGAAGGCTGGATCGTCAGCGCCGGCCTCAGCCCGCCCTGAAGCCCGACGCCTTGACGATCGGTGCCCAGTGCGCCGTATCGTCGGCCAAGCGCCGTGCCAGCTCGGCCGGCGTGCCGCCGCTCGGCGCGGGCGCGTCTGCTAAGGTTCTTCGCTGATCCCGAAGCAGCCCGGAGCGCATGGAAATCACGTCGTGGTCGGCCGCCATCGGCCTCTTGCTGATCGTCATGGCGATCGGCGATTCGCTGCTCGCGCGACTGCCGCTCAGCACTTCGATGCTGTACCTGCTCGCAGGCGTCGCCGTCAGCCCGCTCTGGCTCGGCTGGACGACGCTGACGCTGGTCGCGAACAGCAAGGGGATCGAGCGGCTCGCCGAGGTCGTCGTCCTGCTGTCGCTGTTCGGCTCCGGGCTGAAGATGAGCGCCGGCTTCGGCGACGGCCGCTGGCTGCTGCCGTTGCGCCTGGCGATCGTCTCGATGCTCGTTACCGGGGCTCTGATCGCCGGCTTCGGCGTGCTCGTACTCGGCCTGCCGATCGGTGCGGCGATCCTGCTCGGCGGCATCCTCGCGCCGACCGATCCGGTGCTCGCTTCCGACGTGCAGGTGGCGGAGCCGGGCGACCGTGATCGCTTGCGCTTTTCCCTCACCGGCGAGGCCGGGCTCAACGACGGCACGGCCTTTCCGGTGGTGCTGCTCGGCCTCGGCCTGCTCGGCCTGCGCGACATCGGCGACGCCGGCTGGCGCTGGTTCGCCTTCGACGTGGTCTGGGGCGTGGCCGGCGGCGTCGCCATCGGCGCGCTCCTCGGCACCGCCATCGGCCGGCTCGTGCTCTATCTGCGGCGCGCGCACAAGGAGGCCGTCGGCCTCGACAACTTTCTCTCGCTCGGCCTGATCGGCCTCGCGTACGGCCTGGCCAGCCTGGCAGAGGGCTATGGCTTTCTCGCGGTCTTCGCGGCCGGTGTCGCCTTGCGCCGGCTCGAGCAGAAGGCGAGTGCGGCGACCGCGCCCGGCAGGCCGGCGTCGGCGCCGGCCAAGGCGGCGGCGCAGCGCAAGCGCTCGGCCGAGATCGCCGCCGAGGCGCACGCCGATCCCGCTGCGACGCACGCCGAGCAGGTCGCCACCGATCCCAAGCATGCACCGGCCTACATGGCGCACGCGGTGCTGGCCTTCAACGAGCAGATCGAGCGCATCGGCGAGGTCGTCGCCGTCATCGCCATCGGCATGCTGCTCTGGGCCGTCGACTGGCGGCTCGCCTCGTGGGGCTTCGTCGGCACCCTGCTCGTCGTCATCCGGCCGGTGGCGGTAGCGGTAGGTCTGTTCCGGTCCAAGACCTCGACGTCGCAGCGTGTCCTCATCGGCTGGTTCGGCATCCGCGGCATCGGCTCGCTGTACTACCTCATGTACGCGATCAACCACGGCCTCGATCGCACGCTCGCGGCGAACCTGGGCGCCCTGGTCTTCTCGGTCGTCGTCGCCTCGATCGTCGTGCACGGCGTCTCGGTGACGCCGCTGATGTCGCTCTACGAGCGCAGGAAGCGCCGGCGCACGAGGCCGTGACTATCATCGCCGCGATGAATGATGCGGCCGCTTCGGCCCTCGACCGCGATGCGCCCGAATCGATGCAGCGGCGCCACGCTGCCCGACGCGTCGTGCTCGCCGCCGCGCTCGCCAGCGCCGACCTGCCGGCGCTGGCCGCTGCGCTCTCGCGCGGCGACGACGAGGCGCGCATCGGCCGCACCTTCACGGCCTTCTGCGACACCCTGATTCCCGCCGACGCCCTGACGCCGGCGGCGTCGGCGCCCGGTGTCCCCGGCGCATCCTCGGTGACGTGCGCGGCGATGCCCTCGGCGAGCGTCTCGTCGGCGCGGGCTGCGCCTGGCTCGACGGCGAATGCGGCGGCGATTTCGCCGGCGCCGACGAAGTGTCGCGCAACGCGGCGCTCGATCGCATGTAGGCGATGCCGTGGCAGTCGCCGGCCGGGCGCTTTTTCATCGTCATGCGCAGCACGGCGATGGCCGACTACTACGTGCAGCCGGCGTCCTGGCGTGGCCTCGCGCTCGACCGCCCGCCACAGCTGCTCGGCTTCTTCGAAGCGGTTCGCTGATGGCCGACGGCACGTACGACGCGGTTGTCGTCGGCGCCGGCGGCGGCGCGGTCGCCTGGCGCATGACGCAGCGCGGCTGGCGCGTTCTCCTCATCGACGCCGGGCCGGCCTTCGACCTCGACCGCGACTACGGCCTCGACCGGCCCGATTGGAAAGGCAGCGCTTTCGACACAAGCCGGGCAGCGAGGGCGAAACCAGCTTCGCGACGATGCAGTCGCTCGACCCCGCGCTCGCCGACCTGCGCTCCTGGAGTCTGGCGCAGGGACCGACCAACCGCGAAGGTCGTCGCGCCGTGTCTGGCCCGGGCTACTACCATGTGCGAGGCATCGGCGGCAGCACGCTGCATTTCGTCGGCGAAGCGCGTCGCATGAATCCGGAATCGATGCAGATGCGAAGCCGCTTCGGCGTCGCCGCCGACTGGCCGGTGCGCTATGCCGACGTGGAGCCGTTCTATGTCGAGGCTGAGCGCGTCCTCGGCGTGGCCGGTCCGGCGACGGTCGGCGATCGCTGGCGCAGCGCCGCCTATCCGCTGACGGCGCATCCGCTGTCGCGCGCGTCGCGACGGCTTGCGCGCGGCGCGGCGGCGTTGAAGGTCGGTTGGGAGGCGAATCCGCGCTCGGCACTTTCCGCCGTCTAGGACGGCCGACCGTCATGCAACTACTGTGGTGGCTGCACGCACGGCTGCCCGCGCCGCGACAAGGGCTCAGCCGACGTCACTTTCATCGCCAAGGCGAAGGCGAACGGGCGCTGCGAGGTGCGGCCGGAGCACACGCTGCTTCGCATCGTCCGTGGCAAGGGCGGCACGGTCGAGGCGATCGAAGTCGCCGATGCGTCGCGCCGAGTGCAGCGCATCGCCACGCCGCGCCTGGTGCTGGCCTGCGGCGCGGTCGAGACGACGCGCCGCCCGGCCGGCTTCACGCTGGACAACACCGGGCTCTGCCAGCTCGATTAGCTGAGGGCCGCCCGCGACCCGCGCCGCGGTCTGATACCGTGGCGCGGTGAAGGATTTCAGGGCGCCTGCCGAGGCGTGGTTTCAGGCGCGCGGCTGGCAGCCCTTCGCGTTCCAGCGCGAGGTCTGGGCGGCGATGGCCGCCGGCCGCAGCGGCCTGCTCCACGCTACCACCGGTTCCGGCAAGACCTATGCGGTGTGGTTCGGCGCGATCGCGCGCGCCGCCGCGCTCGGCGCTGACGTCGAGGCTGCCCACGCGCCACCGCTCGGCATCCTCTGGCTGACGCCGATGCGCGCCCTCGCCGCCGACTCGGCGCGCGCCATCGCGGCGCCGCTGTCCTACGTCGGCCTCAGCGCCTGGACGGTCGGCATCCGCACTGGCGACACGCCCTCGGCCGAGCGGGCGAAGCAGGACCGGCGCTTTCCGACCGCGCTCATCACCACGCCCGAGTCGCTCAGCCTGATGCTGACGCGCGAGCAAGCCCAGGCGGAGCTGTCTTCCATCCACACCGTCATCGTCGACGAGTGGCACGAGCTGATGGGCAGCAAGCGCGGCGTGCAGGTTCAGCTGGCGATCGCGCGCCTTCGGCGCTTCAACCCTGGCCTCGTCGTCTGGGGGCTGAGCGCCACGCTCGGCAACCTCGACGAGGCGATGCAGGTGCTGCTCGGCCACGACGACGGCGAGATGGTGCGCGGTCGCGTCGAGAAAAACCTCGTCATCGATACGCTCCTGCCCGTGAACCCCGGGCGCTTCTCATGGGGCGGTCACCTCGGCAAGCAGATGCAGCTTCCGGTCGTCCAGGAGATCGAGAAGTCGGCAACGACGCTGGTCTTCGTCAACATGCGATCGCAGGCCGAGGCCTGGTCCCAGCTGTTGCTCGAGATGCGTCCCGACTGGGCCGGCCAGGTGGCGCTGCACCACGGCTCGCTCGACAAGGAGGTGCGTGAATGGGTCGAGCTCGGACTGAAGGAAGGGCGGCTCAAGGCGGTGGTCGCGACCTCGTCGCTCGACCTGGGCGTCGACTTCCTGCCGGTCGAGCGCGTGCTGCAGATCGGCTCGGCCAAGGGCGTCGCACGCTTGTTGCAGCGCGCCGGCCGCAGCGGCCATGCGCCCGGCCGCGCCAGCCGCATCACGCTCGTGCCGACCAACACGCTCGAGCTGGTCGAGGCGGCGGCGGCGCGGCGAGCCGCCATCGCCGGCAACATCGAGAAGCGGGCGACGCCCGACAAGCCCTTCGACGTGCTGGTGCAGCACCTCGTCACGATCGCCCTCGGCGGCGGCTTTCGCGACGACGCGCTGTTCGACGAGGTGAAGCAGGCCTGGGCCTATCGCAAGCTGACGCGCGCCGAGTTCGACTGGGCACTCGACTTCGTCGTCAAAGGCGGCTCGAGCCTGCACGCTTACCCCGAGTACCACCGCGTCGTCGCGGATGCGGAAGGCGTGTACCGCGTGCCGAACCGCATGATCGCGCGCCGGCACAAGCTCAACGTCGGCACGATCGTCAGCGATGCGTCGGTGCAGGTGAAGTATCTGTCGGGCGGCCGCATCGGCACGGTCGAGGAAGGCTTCGTCGCGCGCCTGCGCAAGGGCGACTGCTTCATCTTCGCCGGCCGCAACCTCGAGTTCGTGCGCGCCGAGGAGATGACCGCCTACGTCAAGCGCAACGACTCGAAGAAGGCAGCGATGATCAGCTGGGCAGGCGCCAAGATGCCGCTCTCGAGCGAGCTCGCCGACTCGGTGATGGACGTGCTCGCCGATGCCGCTCAGGGCGACTTCTTCGAGCCCGAAATGCAGGCGGCGCAGCCGATGCTCGAAACGCAGGCGCGACTTTCGCGCATTCCGACGCCGAAGACGCTGCTCATCGAAAAGCTCGATTCGCGTGAAGGCCAGCACCTCTTCATCTATCCCTTCGCCGGGCGCAGCGCGCACATCGGCCTGGGCAGCCTGCTCGCCTGGCGGCTCTCGAAGAACCAGCCCAACACCTTCAGCATCGTCATCAACGACTACGGTCTCGAGCTCCTGAGCGCCAAGCCGATCGACCCGGCACCGCTCGTCGACCAGACCCTGTTCGAGGAAGGCGACTTGCTGCTCGACGTGCTGGCCAGCCTCAACTCGAGCGAGCTGGCGCGGCGGCGTTTTCGCGAGATCGCGCGCGTCTCCGGCCTGATCAGCCAGGGCTATCCGGGCCAGCCCAAGAGCACGCGCCAGCTGCAGGCCTCGAGCAAGTTGTTCTACGAGGTGTTTCGCAAGTACGACGCCGGCAACATGCTGCTCGGCCAGGCCGAGGGCGAGGTGCTGAGTCAGGAGCTCGATATCAAGCGGCTGAAGGAAGTGCTGAAGCGGATGCGCCGGCAGCGCGTCGTCTTCGTCGATTTGGCAGTGCCCAGCCCGTTCGCGCTGCCCCTGATGGTCGAGCGCTTCCGCGAGAAGCTGACGACCGAAAAGCTCAAAGACCGGCTCGAGCGGATGCTGAAGGAGATGGAGCGCGAGGCGGAGAAGGATTGACGGCGGTGCCGGTGGGCGCGAGCCGGCAATGCCGATGTCCCTGACGCGAAGCCCCCGAAGCGTGCGCGATATGCTCGCCGCTCGTTTTGGAGGACACATCCCATGACCGACATTTCACACGACGCGGCGGAAGCTGACGAAGCCGACACCGATCTCTCACGTCGCGACTTCGTCGCCCTCTCGGTCGTCGGCGGCCTCGCCATCGCGGCGACATCGGCGCAGGCGGCGATGGCCGTGGTCGAGACCGAGGTCAGCATCCGCACGCCCGACGGCAGCTGCGACGCCGCCTTCATCCACCCCGCCACGGGCGCCTGGCCCGGCGTGCTGCTCTGGCCCGACGCCTTCGGCCTGCGCCCGGCGATGCGGACGATGGGTCGGCGCCTGGCCGCGGAGGGCTACGCGGTGCTCGTGCCCAATCCCTTCTATCGCATCGGCAAGGCGCCGATGTACGACAACGCCGCCACCGTCGACTTCAAGGACCCGGCGACGATGCAGAAGCTCGGGCCGCTGATGAGCTCGGTGGGCGCCGCCGGTGCAGCCGAGAAGGATGCCGTCGCCTACGTCGCCTTTCTCGACGCGCAGCCGCAGGTAGACCGCACCAAAAAGATCGGCTCGCAAGGCTACTGCATGGGCGGCCCGCTCGTCTTTCGCAGCGCCGCGGCGGTGCCCGACCGGGTCGGCGCCGGCGCGTCGTTCCACGGCGGCGGGCTCGTCACCGACCAGCCGACCAGCCCGCACCTTCTGGTGCCGAAGATGCACAGCCGCATGCTCGTGGCGGTGGCGCAGAACGACGACCAGAAGCAGCCCGATGCCAAGGACAAGCTGAAGGAAGCGTTCGCCGCGGCGCGGCTGCCGGCCGAGGTGGAGGTCTATCCGGCGCGGCACGGCTGGTGCGTTCCCGACATGCCGCAGGAAGGCGGTGCACCGCTCTACGACGCCGCCGAGGCGGAGCGGGCTTGGGCCAGGCTGCTCGCGTTCTACCGGACCGCGCTGGTCTAAGGCGTGTTAACACTAATTGAATTAACCGTGCAGAGCGCGAGACACTCCATGCATGGAGATCACGCAAGCCCAGTTCGCCCAGATCGAGCGCTGCCTGCCCACGCAGAGAGGCAATGTCAGCCTGTCCAACTTGAACGTTTTGAATGCCATCCTGTATGTCGCAGAGCACGGATGCAAATGGCGCGGCCTGCCC
>JANXWR010000396.1 GCA_025351025.1 Burkholderiales bacterium
CTGCGCCCGGCGCACCGCGGGATGCTCTTCGGCGGCGTGCGACACGTAGTCCTCGACGCCCGCGGCGGGCACCGGCAGCACGACCGGCACGGCCAGGTCCTTGGGCGCGACGTTGCTGCGGCCGACCAGCTGGTCGAGGGCGATGCGCTTGGTCACCAGGTCATTGTCGGCCGCGATCTCCTGCGCCGTCGCCAGGTCGAAGCGGGCCTGCGCCTCGCGCGTGTCGGTGATGGTCGCGGTGCCAACCTCGAAGTTGCGCTTCGCCGAGGCGAGCTGCTCGGAGATCGCCGCCTTGTTGGCACGCGTCGTCGTCAGCGTGTCTTGCGCGCCGAGCACGTCGAAGTAGGCCTGGCTGACGCGCAGCATCAGGTCCTGCTCGGCGGCGTCGAGGTCGGCGAGCGACGAGACCAGCGAGCGCTCCGACTGGGCGATCGTCGCCCGGTTGGGCTGGTTGAACACCGGCTGCTTGCCCGAGATCGCGGCGCTGTTGGCGCTGCCGCCGAAGTAGGGACCGGTGCTCGGGTTGAACTCGCTGCGCGAGGCGTTGCCGGTCAGATTGGCGCTCGGCCGCATCAGCGCCCGCGACTGCTCGACGCGGTAGGGCGCCGACTCGTAGAGGGCGCGCGCCGAGAGGTAGGTCGCGTCGTAGGAATGCGCCGCGTCGTAGAGCTCGAGCAGCGATTGCGCGAAGGCGAAGGACGGAGCGAGGACCGCGAAGGCGGCGGCGGCGACGACGAAGAGCCGGGGTCGGAGGCGCGGACTGGGCATGGGGTTTCCCTGAAGAGTTCTTTTGTCAGTAGCGCGGCACGGCCGCATCGACCTCGACGGACCAGGCGTCGATGCCGCCGGCGAGGTTATAGGCGGACTCGAAGCCCGAGCGCTCGAGAAATGCGACGACTTGCGCGCTGCGGGCGCCGTGATGACAGATACAGACGACAGGCTGCGCCGGATCCAGCTCGCCGAGGTGGTCCGGAATGCTGCGCATCGGGATGAAGAGGCCCTTGGCTTCGGCGACCTCGATCGAGGCGAGGCCCACTTCCCAGGGCTCGCGGACGTCGAGAAACACCACCGGCGGCGCGCCGGGCGCCTGCGAGGTGGCTAGCGCCAGCGCGCCGGGGCCGCTCAACTGCCTCATCGTCAGAAGCTGAAGCGGCTCGGCTCGCCGAAGCCGACCAGCCGCGGCGCGACGGCGTCGAACAGTTCGACCGTGGCGAAGCCGCCGTCGATGTTCCGGTTGCCCGCCGAAGACGGGTGGGGTTGGGGCGACGACGGGGCTCGCGTGATCAGCACTGCCCGCATGATCGGCAACTGGCCAACGAAGGCGGTCAGCCGGCCGCCCGGCTTGAGCTGGCCGAGCAGGGCGCGCGGCACCTCGGCGACCGAGCCGGACAGGACGATCACGTCGAACGGGCCGTCGACCGGCGGCGCCTGCGAAGCGTCGGCCTCGAGCACGGTGGCGTTGCTGATCCAGGCGCGGCGCAGGTTGTCGTCGGCGAAACGGGCCAGCTCGGGCACGATCTCGAGCGTCGTCACATGCTGCGCCTTGTGCGCGAGCAGCGCCGCCATGTAGCCGGAGCCGGCACCGACCTCGAGCACGCGCTCGTGGCGCTGCACTGCCAGCTCCTGGAGCAGGCGCGCCTCGACCTTGGGCGCCAGCATGGCCTGGCCCTGCGGCAGCGGCACCTCGGTGTCGACGAAGGCCATCGAGCGGTAGGCGGCGGGCACGAAGTCCTCGCGCTTGACCACCGAGAGCAGCGACAGGATGGCATCGTCGAGCACTTCCCAGGTGCGGATCTGCTGCTCGATCATGTTGAAGCGGGCTTGTTCGATGTTCATGGCGGGCTCGTGGCGGCAAGAGGCCGAGGCTGCAGGATCGGGGCGGCTCGCTTGAAGACCTTGCGCATGACCCAGCGCGACAGGTCGTCGAGGTAGCAGTAGACGACGGGAACGACGACCAGGGTGAGCAGGGACGAGGTGATGACGCCGCCGATCACCGCCTGGCCCATCGGCGCGCGCTGCTCCGAGCCTTCGCTGAGGGCGAAGGCGAGCGGCACCATGCCGAAGACCATGGCCAGCGTCGTCATGAGGATGGGGCGAAGGCGCACCTCGGCAGCGTAGAGCAAGGCGGCCTCGCGTTCCATCGGCTCGCCATGCGGATTGCCGCCACCGCCCTCCGCGCCGACTTCCCCATCGCCTTCGGCGTCGGCTCCGCCCGAAAAGGGAACGCCGACTTCGCCGCGTTGGGCGCGGATCGCGAAGTCGATGAGCAGGATCGCGTTCTTCGTCACCAGGCCCATCAGCATGACGATGCCGATGATGGAGAACATGTTCAACGTCGAGCGGAACACGAGCAGCGCGAGCACGACGCCGATCAGCGTCAGCGGCAGCGAGCTCATCAGCGCCAGCGGCTGCACGAAGCTGCGGAACTGGCTGGCCAGGATCATGTAGATGAAGACGATCGCAAGGCCGAGCGCGCCGATAGCGTAGTTGAACGACTCGGTCATGTTCTTGGTCGAGCCGCCGAACGAATAGCGGTAGCCGGGCGGCCAGCTGATGCGGTCCAGCACCTTGGTCATGGCGGCCGAGACATCGCCCGAGCTGCGCCCGAAGGCGTTGGCGTCGACGTTGATCTCGCGGTTGAGGTCGCGCCGGTTGATCTGGTTCGGACCGCTCGAGGGCAGCACATCGGCCACCTGAGACAGCCGGACGACGCGAGGCGAGCCGTCGCTGCCCGGTGCGACGTTGATCGGCATGCGCTGCAGGTCGCCGATGGCGTAGCGGCTTTCCGGCGCGAGTTGTACGTTGACGTCGTAGTTCTCGCCATCGGGGGCGCGCCAGTTGCCGACGGTCGTGCCGGCGACCAGCGTGCGCAAGGTGTTGGCAAGCATGTTGACGTTGAGGCCGGCGTCGGAGGCGGCGTCGCGGCGCACCTCGATGGCGACGGTCGGCTTGTCGGGCTTGAGCGTCGTGTCGAGGTCGACCAGTCCGGGGATCTTGGCGAGCTCGGCTAGGATCGTCTTCGAGAGGCGCTCGAGCTCGCCGAGCTCGGTGCCCTGGATCGAGAACTGCAGGCTCTTGCCACCGCCCAGGTCGGTCTGGCCGATGTTGGTGACGGTGATGCCGGGGATGCGCGAGAGCCGCTCGCGCAGCGGCACCGCCATCTGCGTGACGCTGCGCTGCCGGTCCTTGCGGTCGACCAGGCGCACGTAGGTCGCAGCGTAGATCTTGCCTGCGGCCTGGCCGCTGTTGATCGTCGTCACCGTGTAGCGCACCTCGGGCATTTCGCGCAGCACCGCGTCGACCTGCTTGGCGCGCATCTCGGTGACCTCGAGCGAGGAGCCGACCGGCGTGTAGTAGTTGATCTGGGTCTCGGAGAAGTCGGCCTTGGGCACGAACTCGGCGCCGAGGATCGGGATGATGAAGAAGCTGCCGACGAAGGTCGCCAGCGCGATGCCGAGCGTGGCCAGGCGATGCCGCAGCGACCAGCGGAGGATCGACTGGTAGGCCGTTGAAAGAAACACCGTGAGCCGCTCGAACAGCCCGGTGACGCGGCCGATGGTGCGGTCGTAGAGGCCCTCACCCCGGCCCTCTCCCCCCGCGCGGGAGAGGGTGTCGGCTCCCTCGCCCGCTTGCGGGAGAGGGCGAGGGGTGAGGGCGCCGCGAACCGACGGGTCGTGCCAGATGCTCGACAGCATCGGGTCGAGCGTGAAGCTGACGAACATCGAGATCAGCACGGCCGCGACGATGGTCAGGCCGAACTCGTGGAAGAACTTGCCGACGATGCCGCCCATGAAGCCGATCGGCAGAAACACTGCGACGATCGACAGCGTGGTCGCGAGCACCGCGAGGCCGATCTCGTTGGTGCCGTCGAGCGCGGCCTGATGCGCCGATTTGCCCATTTGGACATGCCGCACGATGTTCTCGCGCACGACGATCGCGTCGTCGATCAGCAGGCCGACGCACAAGCTCAGCGCCATCATCGTGATGCTGTTGATCGTGAAGCCGAAGATGTACATGAACAGGAAGGTGCCGATCAGCGCGATGGGCAAGGTCAGGCCGGTGATGACGGTCGAGCGCCACGAGT
>JANXWR010000494.1 GCA_025351025.1 Burkholderiales bacterium
GTCCGCCGACGACAAGGCGCCGCGCTGCTTCCAGAGGCTGTAGACGCTCGCGCCGATCAGCGTCGGAATGGCCAGGAAGAAGCTGAAGTCGGTGGCGGCCTGGCGGCTCAGCCCGAACAGCATGCCGCCGATGATCGTCGCACCCGACCGGCTCGTGCCCGGCACCAGTGCCAGACTCTGCGCGAAACCGATCTTGAGCGCATCGAGCAGCGTCATCTCGTCGACCGAATGGATGCGCACCGTGCCGGGTGGGCGGCGCTCGGCCCACAGAATGATCAGGCCGCCCAGGATGAAGGTCGTCGCGACCACGGGCGCGTTGAACAGACGGGCCTTGATCGCCGTGTTGAAGAGCACGCCGAGCACCGCTGCCGGCAGAAAGCCGATCAACACGTTCAAGGCGAAGCGGCCTTGCTTCCGGTCGCCCGTGCCGATGCCGTGAATCGTCTCGCGCACGCGCTGCCAGTAGACGAGCACGACGGCGACGATGGCGCCCGCCTGGATCACGATCTCGAACAGCTTGGCCGACTTGTACGTCGCATCGGTGAAGCCGAGCAGCGAGCCGGCGAGGATGAGGTGGCCGGTGCTCGAGACCGGCAGGAATTCGGTCACACCCTCGACGATGCCCATCAAGGCGGACTTGAAGAGCAGGATCAGATCCACAGTGTTCTCCGGAATCGAAAAAAGTGCGGCATCTTAGCGATGCCTGTCATCCTGAAACGAAGTGAAGGATCTCATCGCGGCGTCGAGATCCTTCGCTCTCGCTCACGACGACAGAGTCGCTCAGCGCTCGATCGGCAGCAGGGTGATCGAGAGGCCAGTCGCGGTCACGCGCAGATCGGCCGGCCGCACGCCGCGGCCTTCGAGGCCGGCCACGTCCTTGGGCCGCAACGCGTAGAGCACCTGGTCGTCGAGCAAGGCCTTGGCGAGCGGCTTGCCCAGCCGGTCGAGCTGGCGCTGCCAGTGGCCGGGCAGGCCGTTGATGGCGAAGCGCTCGACGCGGACGTCGACCAGGCGCACCGTGTTGTCGCTGGGCTCGAAGCGAAGCCCTTCGCTGACGAGCAGCGAGCCGTTCATCTGCGCCGAGATCGCGCCGCCGGTGCCGGCGCGCAAGGCCAGCTCGACGGCGATGCGGTTGCTTTCGGGCTGCAGGCTGAGACGCGGCGAGTCGACGGTGATGTCGATAGCATCGAGCAGGCGCTTGTCGACCGGAAAGTGCCGCGCGATCAGCTCCTGCAGGCGCGCCTGCGGCACGTCGACGGTGCGCGGGCCGAAGGCCAGGCAGCCGGCGAGCAAGGCCGCGGCGAGCATCGCGGCGAACGCGGCGGCGACTTTCATGCGTCGGGAACCGTTTCGAGCTCGTCGAGCCAGGCCGTCGCTTCCGAGTCGCTCGGCGCACGCCAGTCGCCGCGCGGCGAGAGCGAGCCGCCCGAGCCGACCTTCGGCGCATTCGGCACGCAGGAGCGCTTGAACTGGCTGGTCTTGAAGAAGCGGTAGAGAAAGTTGCGCAGGTGCTGCCTGATCTCGGCCAGCGAATAAGTCTCGCGCCACGCGGTCCAGGCGAGGAAGGCCACCTTGCTCGGCGCGTAGCCGTAGCGCAGCACCTGGTAGAGATGAAAGTCCTGCAGCTCGTAGGGGCCGACCACGTCTTCAGAGCTTTGCGCCGGTGCATCGCTGGCGTCGCCCGGAATTAGCTCAGGGCTGACGACGGTGGCAAGGATGTCGCCGAGCACGCGGCTCGCATCGGCCGAGACCGAGCCCTTGTCGGCGACCCAGCGCACCAGGTGCTTGACCAGCGTCTTCGGCACGCTGGCGTTGACGTTGTAGTGCGACATGTGGTCGCCGACGCCGTAGGTGCTCCAGCCGAGCGCCAGCTCGCTCAGGTCGCCGGTGCCGACGACGATCGCGCCATGCAGGTTGGCGAGCCGGAACAGATGGCTGGTGCGCTCGCCGGCCTGCACGTTCTCGAAGGTGATGTCGTAGTCGGCGCGGCCTTCGGCGTAGGGATGGCCGATGTCGGCCAGCATCTGCCGGCAGCTCGGCCGGATGTCGATCTCGGCGGCGGTGCAGCCGACGCCGCTCATGAGGCGACGCGCCTGGTCGAGGGTGCGCTCGCTGGTCGCGAAGCCCGGCATCGTGAAGGCGAGGATGTTCGTGCGCGGCTTGCCGAGCAGGTCCATGGCGCGGGCGCAGACGAGCAGCGCATGGGTCGAGTCGAGCCCGCCCGAGACGCCGATCGCCACCTTGTCGATGCCGCTGGCGGACAGGCGCTGCACCAGCGCCTGCACCTGGATGTTGTAGACCTCGGCGCAGCGCTCATCGCGCCGCGCCGGGTCGGATGGCACGTAAGGAAAGCGCGCCACGTTGCGGCGCAGCGCCATCGGCATGGTCGGCTGCACCGGCAGCTCGAAGGCGATGGTGCGAAAGCCTTCGAGCTGTGCCTTGGTGCGCGCCACCGACTGGCCGAAGGTGTTTTGGCGCATGCGCTCGCGCGAGACGCGCTCGAGGTCGACGTCGGCGGTGAGCAGGTGCGAGCCGTTGACGAAGCGCTCGGACTCGGCGAGCAGCTCGCCCGCTTCGTAGATCAGCGCCTGGCCGTCCCAGGCCAGGTCGGTGCTCGATTCGCCGACGCCCGCCGACGTGTACAGGCACACCGCCTGGCAACGCGCCGACTGCTGGCCGACGAGCTGATGCCGGTAGTCGCTCTTGCCGATCGTGATGTTCGACGCCGACAGGTTGACCAGCACCGTCGCCCCGGCCAGCGCCGCATAGCAAGACGGCGGGATCGGCACCCACAGGTCCTCGCAGATCTCGGCATGAAAGCGGAACAGCGGCAGGTTGCTTGCCGCGAACAGCAATTCGTTGCCGAAGGGAACGGTCTCGCCGCCGATCACCACCTCGCGCGACAACGCGTTATCGGCGGCGTTGAACTGGCGCGCCTCGTAGAACTCGCCGTAGTTTGGCAGATAGGTCTTGGGCACGACGCCGAGGACGCGGCCGCCCGAGACGACGGCGGCGCAGTTGAAAAGCAGGTGGTCGACGCGCAGCGGCAGGCCGACCACCGCGGTGACCGGAATGCGCGCCGTCGCCGCCGCGACGCTGGCGAGCGCCGCTTCGCAGGCGCCGAGCAGGGCGCGCTGGTGGAACAAGTCGTCGGAGGTATAGGCGGCCAGCCCGAGCTCGGGAAAGGCGACCAGCGAAGCGCCCTCGGCGGCGGCCTGCTCGAGCATCTTCACCGACTCGGCGGCGTTGAAGCCAGGATCGGCGACGCGGATGCGCGGCACCGCGACGGCGACGCGTACGAAATCGTGACGATAGGGATGGTGGAACGGCAGCGTTGGCTTCACCGTGCGGGCGCCTCCTGATCAACGAGCATCATGGCATGCGTCGCGCCGGGCCGCCCGGGCGATCGGCTACATTACTGACCGCGCAGTCAGTACCTTGGCTCGTGCCCCCGCGCGCGAGCTCCCACCCGCCCTCGTCGGCCCTCGTCATGCCCATGCCTCAGCGAGCCCTTTCGTCCGCGGCCATCCCCGCCGCCACCCACCAGCGCCGCAAGGAAGCGCGGCCGCAGGAGCTGCTCGACGCGGCGCTCGACCTGTTCGTCGAGAAGGGCTTCGCGGCGACCCGCTCCGAAGAAGTGGCCTCGCGCGCCGGCGTCTCCAAGGGCACGCTCTATCTCTACTACCCGAGCAAGGAAGAGCTGCTGAAGGAGGTGATCCGCCACAACGTGGTGAACCAGATCGCCGAGGGCATGGAGATCGTGCGCGCCTTCGAAGGCAGCTCGGCCGAATTGCTCGGCAACGTGCTGCGCCTGTGGTGGGATCGGGTCGGCGAGACGCGCGCTTCGGGCATCCTCAAGCTGATGATGTCCGAGGTGCGCAACTTTCCCGAGATCGCCCAGTTCTGGATCGACGAGGTGACCGCGCCGGCCGACCGGATGATCGCCGGGATCGTGCAGCGCGGCATCGACAGCGGCGAGTTCCGCCCGGTCAACGTCGGCGACGTGGTCCATGCGCTGATCTCGCCGCTGCTGTTCCTGGTCATGAACAAGCATTCGCTCGGCGCCTGCGTGGCCAGCGCCAGGCTCGACCCGAAGGCGATCATCGAGGCGCAGATCGACCTGGTGCTGAACGGCCTGCATGCGCCGGCCAGCGCGCCACGGCCGCGGACCAGGAAGGCAAAAGGCAGCAAGCGATGAAGCGCTGGCTGCGCTGGACCATTCCGATCGTTGTCGTGGCCGTGTTCGGCGGCTTCGTCGCACGCGCGCTGATCGCGAGGAAGACCGAGCAGACCGAGCAGACGGCGGCGCCAAAAGCATCGAGCGGGCTCGACCTGGCGCCGGGCGACGTCCTCGTCGCCAGGACCCTGGACCTGCCGCGCACGCTCGACGTCTCGGGCGGCCTGAAGGCGGTCAACACCGCCGTCATCCGTGCCAAAGTCGCAGCCGAAGTGAAGTCGCTGACGGTGCGCGAAGGCGACAGCGTCAAGGCCGGTCAGGTGCTCGGCCAGCTCGACACGACCGAGCTCGACCTGAAGCTGAAGCAGGCCGAGCAGACCGCGTCGCAAACCAAGTCGCAGCTCGACATCGCGACGCGCGCGCTCGACAACAACCGCGCCCTTGTCGCCCAGGGCTTCATCTCGGCGACCGGCCTGGAGACCTCGATCTCGAACGAGGCCGGCGCGCGCTCGAGCTACGAAGCCGCGCTCTCCGCGGTGGCTCTGGCGAAGAAGAGCAAGAACGACGCGACCCTGGTCGCGCCGATCTCCGGCCTGGTCGCGCAGCGCATGGCGCAGACCGGCGAGCGCGTCGCCATCGATGCCAAGCTGGTCGAGATCGTCGACCTGTCGCAGATCGAGGTCGAGGCGGCGCTCGCGCCGGACGACGTCGCCGCGCTGACGATCGGCCGCAGCGCCACGCTGCGCGTCGACGGCCTGAGCACGCCGGTGGCGGCGCGGGTCGCCCGCATCAACCCGAGCGCGCAATCGGGCACGCGATCGATCATGGTCTACCTCTCGGTCGAGCCGCAGCCGGCCCTGCGCCAGGGCCTGTTCGCGCGCGGCGCGATCGAGCTCGATCGCAAGCACGCCCTCGCCCTGCCCTTGTCGGCGGTGCGCACCGACCAGGCCAAGCCCTACGTCATGCGCGTGCAGGGCGGCCAGGCCCTCGCCACGCCGGTGACCCTCGGCGTGCGCGGCGCGATCGGCGGCGAGCCCTGGGTCGAGATCACGGCCGGCCTGGCCGACGGCACATCGGTGCTCGGCGCCAGCACCGGCCTGGTCCGCGACGGCACGCCGGTGCGCGTCGCCGCCGCGGGGCTGGCCGACATGCGGGCCGCCTCGTCCGCTTCCAGCGTCAACGCGGCCCGCTGACACGCCATGTGGTTCACCCGCGTCTCGATCGGCAACCCGGTGCTGGCGACGATGGTGATGCTCGCCTTCGTCGTGCTCGGCCTGTTCAGCTACCAGCGGCTCTCCGTCGACCAGTTCCCGAACGTCGACTTCCCGACTGTCGTCGTCGCCATGGACTATCCCGGCGCCTCGCCCGAGATCGTCGAGTCGGAGGTGACGAAGAAGGTCGAGGAGGCGGTCAACACCGTCGCCGGCATCAACTCGCTCTACTCGCGCTCCTACGAAGGCACGTCGGTCGTCATCGTCGAGTTCAACCTCGACGTCGATGGCCGCAAGGCCGCCGACGACGTGCGCGAGAAGGTGGCGCTGATCCGCCCGAACCTGCGCGACGAGGTCAAGGAGCCGCGCATCTCGCGCTTCGACCCGCAGAGCATCCCGATCTTCAACGTCGCGGTGCTGTCGGAGGACGGCAAGCGCAGCGCCCAGGAGCTGACGACCTGGGCGACCCAGGTGCTGCAGAAAAAGCTCGAGAACGTGCGCGGCGTCGGCTCGGTGCAGGTCGTCGGCGGCCTCGACCGGCAGATCAATATCTACCTCAAGCCGGCGGCGATGGAAGCGCTCGGCATCGGCGCCGACCAGGTCGTGGCCGCGGTGAAGAGCGAGAACCAGGAGTTGCCGCTCGGCTCGATCCGCTCGCGCGACCAGGAGCGCGTGGTGCAGATCAATGCCCGGCTGAAGCGCCCCGAGGACTTTCGCGAGATCGTCGTCGCCAAGAAGAGCTTCGGTGGTGCCGGCGCCGTGGGAACGACGAGCGGCTCCGGCTCGTCGGGCGCGCCGGTCAAGCTCTGGCAGGTGGCGGACATCGTCGACGGGCCGCAGGAGGTGCAAAGCCTCGCCCTCTACAACGGCCAGCGCACGGTGCTGCTCTCGGTGCAGAAATCGCAGGGCGAGAACACGATCGAGGTCGTCGACGGCCTGTTCAAGGCGCTGCAGGATGCCAAGGCGGTGACGCCGCCCGGCGTCAAGGTCGAGGTCAATCGCGACAACTCGCGCTCGATCCGCGTCTCGGTCGCCAACGTCAAGGAGACGCTCTTCGAAGGCGCGGCGCTGACGATCCTGATCGTCTTCCTGTTCCTCAATTCCTGGCGCTCGACCGTCATCACCGGATTGACCTTGCCGATCGCCCTCATCGGCACCTTCCTCTTCATGTACGTGTTCGGCTTCACCATCAACACGATCACGATGATGGCGCTCTCGCTTTGCGTCGGTCTCCTCATCGACGACGCGATCGTCGTGCGCGAGAACATCGTGCGCCACGTGCAGATGGGCAAGAGCGCGCACGACGCGGCGCTCGCGGGCACCAACGAGATCGGCCTGGCGGTGCTGGCGACGACGCTCTCGATCGTCGCCGTGTTCCTGCCGATCGGCTTCATGGGCGGCATCGTCGGCAAGTTCTTCCACGAGTTCGGCCTGACTATCGTCGCCGCGGTGCTGATCTCGATGTTCGTCAGCTTCACGCTCGACCCGATGCTATCGAGCATCTGGCACGACCCGTCGGTTCG
>JANXWR010000531.1 GCA_025351025.1 Burkholderiales bacterium
CGTTGGCCTGCGATCTCGGAACCGGCGAAGATCCAATTCTTCCGTCCCAGGGCTACGGGCCGGATCGCGTTCTCGATCGGGTTGTTGTCGATCGGATAGCGGCCATCGTCGAGATAGAGATAGCGCGCCAACGCGGGCCACAGAGGACAGACGCGGACCTTGCGACCCTTGCCGAGCAGCCGCACTTGAGGTGGCGCCTCAAGGCGGAGGTCGGCGATGCGAACATCGAGCGCTTCCTGGACGCGGGCGCCGGTGTTGAACATGAACGCAAAGAGCGCATAGTCGCGCCGGCCCAGATCTGTCGAGCGATCGATGCTCTTGAGCAGGGCGTCGAGCTCGGCGCGATCGAGATACTCGATCGGCGCCTCGATGGCTCCACGCTTGAAGGGCATGCCGATTATGCGCTGCAGGGTGCCCAAGTACTCAGGGCGCTGCCCGGCGAGATAACGCGCAAAGACGTGGATCGCCCCCAGGCGGGCGTTGCGGGTCGCGATGCAGTTGTGCCGCTCGGCCTCAAGCGATGCGAGAAAGCGCGTGACGCGCTCGACGGTGAGGTCCGGGATATCCAGGCGGTCCACCGTGCGGCGCCGCTCGCGGGCCGTGAAGCGCAGGAACAGCAGTAGCGTGTCTCGATAGCTGCGGATGGTGTGCGGACTTAAGCCGCGCTGCGCGGGCAGGAAGTCTTCGAAGAACCTCACCAGATCGCGGCCCAGGGCTGTCGGCGTTGAACGGCTCATGCGGCACCTCCTTCGATGAGATCGCCACAGACGTTCGCGAAGCGTTCGCTCGCGAGTGCGACCACGGCCGTGCATGAAGCGCAGGTAATAGATCGTCGAGGCGATCGATACATGCCCCATGTACAGCGCGAGCTTGGGCAGCTCGGACTGCACATCGCGCCCATCCTCGTACCAACGCCGCAAGGCGGCCACGGCAAAAGCATGGCGCAGGTCATGCACGCGCGGGACACGCGCGGCTGTCGCCCAGACACCCGAGCGATGCATGAGCCGATGGACCATATGGCTGAGGCCGTTGAGGCAGTAGCCATGCTTCGGATGGCTGCAGAGCAGTGCGTGGTTGTGCGCCGTGCGAGGCACGAGCGCCTCGCGGGCGCGAAGATAGGCGCGCAGCTCGCGCCTGGCGCTCACCGATAGCGGCACCCACCGGGACTTGTGGAACTTGCTGTGCTGGATGCGTAGCACGCCGGTCGCGGGGTCGACATCCTCCAGACACAGTCGGGCGACCTCGCCACGGCGCAGCCCGGCGGTGTACATCAGCACGATCGCGAGGCGATGCGCGGCAGGCCGCAGGGGGAAATCGCCGCGCCGTGAGTGACGGCCGGCGAAAAGCAGCAGACGCCGGACCTGGTCTGGCTCGATCGGCGTGGGCAGCGGATAGGGCCGATGCCGCCCGAGTGTCGAGCGCTGGGGCAGGAAGCAATGACTCTCGCGACGGCGCCGGTACCGGCAGAACCGATAGACCATCATCGCCCAGTCGACCTGGGTGTTGTGAGCGGCGTGCCGGAGTCTTCGGCGCCAGCGTTCGAAGCTCTGTGCATTGAGGTCCGAATATCCGGTGCGGGCGAGGTACTGGCGCACTCGCCGCAGAACGTACTCGTCGAGCCTGATGGCACGCCCGAGGGCACGCCGGCTCGAGATGAACGCCTCCACGGCTGCATCGAAGCGTTGCAATGACGGTGGCTTACGCATGGCGCCCTCCCACCCGCAGCGGGATCTCGAGCGCCACGCCGCGCAACATCGCGACGTCCAGCCGTAAATAGGCACTCGTGCCGAAGAAACTGTGGTGTCCGAGGACGTCTCCGATCGCCTTCATGCCCACGCCGCGGCTCAGCAGGCGCATGGCGAACGTATGCCGCAGACGGTACACATGCTTGGCGCAGTCCGGCAGGCCCGCCTCGTGCATGCGCTTGCGGAAAATGTCCCCGACTGCGGTGCGTTCGAGCGGAACGTACGGGCAGCGTGCCCGCAGGAAGAGCATCGGCGAGGCGCTCGCGTCCCCATCACGAACCTGTTGCAGGTACTCGCGTAGTAGTCGCTGCGTGCGCCGATCGAGTGGCAGCGTCAGCGCCGAGCGCGTCTTGCACTGGTAAACGTGCAGGACCTGCCACTCCCAGTCGATCGAGTCGAAGCGCAGGGCCACGACCTCGCTTGGGCGCAGTCCGTAGTAGGCGATCAGATGGAGGATGCACAGATCCCGCCAGCCGGCGCGGCTGTGACGGTCGATGGATCGCAGTAACTGCCGCACGTGCCGCCACGGCAGTGCACGCGGTGGCAGCTCGCCCCGGTACGTGCGTGGGGTGTCGAGGCCGTCGAGGCGCTCACGTAAGAGCCCCTCGTCGTAGGCGTAGCGCAGGAACGCCCGCAGGTGGGCGACCTCATGCTGCAGCGTGTGCCGCGTGACGCGCTGGCCGCGAGCTAGAATAAAGCGCTCGACATCCTCGCGCGAAAGGCACCGCAGTGATCGGCCCGAGCTCAGCACGCTCGCCAACAGTGCCCTCAACGTGAGCCCGTGATGAACGCGCGCCGAGACGGAAAGACCCCGTACCTCGGTAAGGTAGGCGTCGTAGCGATGCAGCAGATCCGCGTTGGGCTGTGGCGGCTCGGGCACCAAACGCCCTTGGGCACGCAGGAACCGGGTGTAGACCCGTCGGGTCCCCGAGAAGTTGAAGAACCTTGCGCGAGGATGCCGCTCGCGGCCGAAGACGGCCACGAGCTCGGCAGGCCGAAGCACGGGTGGCGATGCACTCGCCGAAAGCCGCGGCATTACGAACAGCAACCGCCGGATGTGGCAGTCGATGGTGTAATCCGTGTAGCGCTCAGCCTGCAGCCACTGGATAAATGCCCAGGCCTCAGCCGTTGCCGGAGACTCCCCGATCATCCGGCAGGTACTTGGTCGCAGATCGACGTTCATGGTGCCCTCCGCCAGTGTGTATGGAGGGCAAAACGCTACGCCGGACAGGAAAAACTATGTGGAGTACAAAGGTCGGAAAATGGCGCCGCGCTGCAGCGCCACAATCCGCACTCCACATTTTATATAAGTCCACGTTCCGCGAAAAATAATGAGCTCTCCATTTTTCGCGGAACGCGGATTGCTCTGACCTTTCGACGGATCTGGTTCCTGCTTCGGTGGGAACCAGCACCGTTGGTCAGCAGCCCATTCCGGCCAATGCCTGGACTTGACCCCTACCTGCCGGTCATCGATGTCGGCTTTCGGGTGGGCCCGTGACAGTTTTCAACCCCGCCTTTCGCAGGCCATCCCTTATCTGCGCCACAAACTGCGGTTCGAACCATTTGGCCAGGAACTCTTCGGCGGTTT
>JANXWR010000538.1 GCA_025351025.1 Burkholderiales bacterium
CGATCGCGCTCGTCTGGGTGATCGGCCCCTTTTACGGCGCCGTCTTCTGGGGCGCCGTGCTGGCGCTGGTGTTCGAGCCGCTCTATCGCAAGCTGCTGGCGCGCTTTCGCGGCCGGCGGAACCTCGCCGCGCTGGCGACGCTCGCGATCATTCTCGTCATCGTCATCGTCATCCTGCCGCTGGCCCTGGTCGCCGTCTCGCTGGTGCAGGAGGTGACCGGCCTTACCAGCGCGTGAAGTCCGGCGAGGTCGACTTTGGCCACTACTTCGGCCAGATCGTCGTTGCGCTGCCGTCGTGGGCGAGCGGGCTGATGGACCGGCTCGGGCTCGTCGACGTGGCGGCTTTGCAGGCCAAGCTCGCCGCGGCGATCACGCAGCGCGGCCAGGAGTTCGCCGGTCGCGTCGTCGACTTCGGCTCCTACCCCCTCGCCTCGTCGTCGGCTTCTGCATCGCCATGTACCTGCTCTTCTTCCTGCTCCGCGACGGCGCCGCCGTGGCCCGCGACTTGCGCGCCGCGATCCCGCTCGCGCCCGAAGCGAAGGCGCTGCTGCTCGAGCGCTTCACGACCGTGATCCGCGCCACCGTCAAGGGCAACATCCTCGTCGCCACCGCGCAGGGTGCGCTCGCGGTCTCGCCTTCTGGGTCCTCGGCGTTCACGCGGCCATGCTCTGGGCCGTCGTCATGGCCTTCCTGTCCCTGCTGCCCGCCGTCGACGCGGCGTTGATCTGGGCGCCAGTCGCGCTCTACCTGCTTGCCACCGGCCAGGTCTGGCAAGGCGTTGGCCTGATCGCCTTCGGCGTCTTCGTGATCGGCCTGATCGACAACGTGCTGCGCCCGATCCTCGTCGGCAAGGACACGCAGCTGCCCGACTACGTGGTGCTGATCTCGACCATCGGCAGGCTGGCTGCGATCGGCCTGAACGGTTTCGTCATCGGCCCTGTGATCGCGGCGATGTTCGTCTCCCTGGCAGCTGCTCGCCGCCGAGCGGGTCAAGGTGGCGAGTACGGACGAAACGTGAAGATGACGCGGGTCGAGCCGTGCAGGGAATCGGCCTGGATCGCGACCTTGCGGTCGATGCTGCCGGGCGCCGGGTCGATCGAGAAGCCGATCGACGAGGCATAGCGCGCCGCATCGGTGTCGGAAGCGGCGGTGCCCTTGGGCCGACGGCTCGACGAGCCGCCCGAGTAGCCGAGGTGCAGCCGGTCGGCGGTCGGTTCGTAGAGCCGCTCCCAGAGCTCGACGGCCGGCATGTCGGTGCGCAAGTGGAGCACCAGCGTCGAGGGCTCGGCGTTGCCGAACCGGGCACAGTTGCCTATCGGCGCGTCGGGCAGGTGGAACCAAGCCGGGAAGGCCTTCTTCACCTCGGCGCAGTCGATGCGCTTGGCCACGCAGGCGGCGGCGAATCCGACGAACAGGAAGAGCACCGTCCAGCCGTCACCCAAGCGCATCTTGGTCCCGGCCATCGTGACTCGCTCCGAACGACGCGGCGCTCCGTGTCGGAGCGTTCCTACGCCTTGGCGAAGGATACTCCGGCCATCGGCGATGCGCCGGGCGCTCGTGCTCCGCCGCCGTGCCCCTTATCCTTCGCAGCCATGCCGACGACTCCCACGGAAGACGAAGCCGCCGACCGCATCCGCGAGCTCGAGGCGCGTCTCGTCGCGCACGGCATCGTCCTGAAGACGATCGCCCGCCTGCTCTCCGAATCGACGCTCGCCGAGCTGAAGGCCGCAGCCCAGGGCATCGACGATGCCGGCATGCAGGAGGCCAACCCCGACCTGCACATGCGCCGCGTCGCCGAAGAGATGTGGAGCATCCTCGAGATCATCGGCTGAGCCTTTTCGGTCGGCGCGGTCACTGCCGCGCCACACCGGCTTCATGGGCCGGTCACGAAAGGATCGCAGCATCGCCCGCGTCCAGTCGCGAGGTGATCTATGCACACGTCTTCAGATACGGTTCGCGAGTCCGCGCCGCCGCGATTGCAGCCGCGCGAGGTCGCGCCCTCGCGTCGAGCGCCGGCCCGGCTCGAGGCGAGCTGGGCCGATTCGGCCGACGACCTGAGCCGCGTCCAGCGCCTGCGCTACCAGGTCTTCGCCGGCGAGATGGGGGCGCGCCTGCATCCGGTCGCTGGCACGCCGCCCGGCCACGACGCCGATCGCTTCGACGATTTCTGCGCCCACCTGCTGGTGCGTGCGGTCTTCCCCGGTGAGCACGCGCACGAGGTCGTCGGTACCTATCGCGTCCTGACGCCCGATGCGGCGCGCCGTGCCGGCGGCTTCTACAGCGAGACCGAGTTCGATCTCGGCCAGCTCGCGCCGATGCGCTCGCGCATGGCCGAGCTCGGCCGCTCCTGCATCCATCCGGCGTGGCGCACCGGCGGCACCATCCTCGCGCTGTGGAGCGCGCTCGGCGAATTCATGGTCGAGCGCGGCCTCGACGTCGCCTTCGGCTGCGCCAGCGTCGGCATGGGCGACGACGGCCATGCCGCGGCCAGTCTCTGGCAACAGCTCTCGGCGCTGCATCTCGCGCCACCGCAGCGGCGGGTCGCGCCGCTGCATCCGCTCGCGCTGGGGTCGCTGCGCAGCGACCTGAACGTCGAGACACCGGCCTTGATCCGCGGCTACCTGCGCTGCGGCGCCGAGTTGCTCGGTCCGCCGGCGCGGGATCCCGACTTCAACACCGCCGACCTGCCGATGCTGATGACCTTCGACGGCCTGCCGCGGCGCCATCGCCGGCACTTTCTCGGCGCCGACGACGCCTGATCGCCTTGCGCGCCGTCAGCGTTTCCAGAACGGCCGGGCCTTGGCCGCGTGGGCGAGCGCCTTGCGGCAGCGGCGCACGCTGGTCGCCAGTTCGGCCGTCAGCCAGCCGGCGTTGAACACGGCGCCGGCGTCGCCGCGCCGCGCCGCGTCCTGGGCCAGACCGAGTCCGACCACCAGATCGATGTGCGTGCCCAGGGCGTCCTGGGCCGGCCGCAGCGCCGCCAGATAAGGCTCGACGCGCGACGGCGCGTAGAGCGATGCGACCAGCTCGGTCAGGTAGCGCAGCCGCTTCAACCTTTTGCGCACGCGATGCTGGGCGTCGTGCGGCTGGGTCTGGAAGCTGCGGGCGTCGGCGACGAGCCGGCGACGCAGCTTGTCGAGCCGGGAACGAATGCGGTCGATGGGCTTGCTCTCGCCGTGCGTGCCGTCGTCGTCCACGCTCGCGGCACCCGCTTCGACGAGCGCGGGCGCCGGTGCAACGAGTGTCATGGCGATGAGGTCCAGGAGCGCGCACTGGAAGTCCTTGTCGCGAACGACTTCGACCGGATCGGATGGGCCCACGTCCGGCGGTCGAAGCGAGGGCTCGGGCGATCCCGCCGCGGCGAGTCGCGACTGCAAGGTCGCGATCACGGTGCCGCGGTCGCGGTAGTCGCCGAGCGCGCGAAAGGCTTCGGCGCACGGAGCTTGCCAGCCGGCATCGTCGGCGCCGGCGAGCGGCGCGAGCTCGCGCCAAGCCACGCGCATGCGCCGCAGGCCGACGCGAAGCTGGTGGATCAGCTCGGCGTCGCGCTGCCCGGCGGCGACCTCACTGGCATTGACGAGCACCAGGTCGAGGGAGCTGCGCAGGACTGCCCTGAAAAGCGCCGTACCCGACATGGCACGATCGAGCCGGGGCGACGCCGCCTTCACAGCAGGACTTTCGCTTTCGCCGTGACACAACCGCACGCCGCGCGCCGACTTCGAGAGCGTGCTCAGCCATGCGCCGTGCACGCGAACGGCGGCGCGTCCGAGCTCGACGAGCAGTCGCGGGTCGCCTCGCTTCAGCTCATATTCGATTTCGCAGACCGACGCCGACGCCGCGCCGGCGCTGATCGTGCCGCGATCGAAGGCGAGCTCGACGCACCCGTCCGCGGTCGCGATCTCGACGCTGCGGCGCACGACCCGGCTCGTGCACACCACACCGAGCGGGGCGTCGCCGAGGGCGGCGCGCAGCCGCTTGCCCGCAGGCGTGCCGTCGTGCAGGGAGGGATCGACCGGCGGTCCGTCGCGTCCCCAGCGGCCCAGTCGAGGCACCGTCTCCTCGAGCCGTTCTTCCGCATGGTCGGTCGATGCCTTCAGGGTCTGTTCCCAAGCCCGGCCGTTGCGGCGCAAGCGTAGCGACAGGCCGGCGCCGGTCAGACGAAAGTCGACGCTCTCGAAGTAGCGCGACTCGATTGAAGTGCGCTTCGACGGCAACCGGCGCAAGGCCGCATCGATGGCCGCGGCGCCAGTGGCGTTGACGCCGAACTTGAGCTCGATCTCGCTCATGGGTCGAGCATAAGAGCTTATTTACGGACAAGCTCCAAGCCTCGCCATGCCGACGCCGCGGGCCGCGAGGCGCCGCGCTCCGGCTCAGGCCAGTTGCGCGATCGCCGGATAGCCCGGGTCGGTTCGCCAGCGGCGGATCGGCGCGAGATGCGCAAGAAACTGGCGCGCTACCCGATCGGGGTTGAACTCGAGGGCGCGGGCGCGCGCCCGCTCGCGCGGCACGCCCAGTGCGGCGAGCGCGGCGCGGCGCAGGTCGGTGTCGAGCACGCCGCCGTCGGACGTGCCGACGACGTCGAGCGGACCGGCCACGGGATCGGCCGCCACCGGGGTGCCGCAAGCCATCGCTTCGAGCATGACCAGGCCGAAGGTGTCGGTGCGGCTCGGATGGACGAAGACGTCGGCGGCGCCGTAGATCGCAGGCAGCTCTTCCCGCGGCATCGAGCCGCGCCAATGCACCTGCGGGTAGTCGCGGCGGTAGCGATCGAGCAAGGGGCCGCCGCCGCAGACCAGCTTCGAGCCCGGCAGGTCGAGGCGCAGGAAGGCCTCGAGGTTCTTCTCCGGCGAGACGCGGCCGACGAACAGGAAGAGTGGCCGCGGCAGGCCGAGGTCGGCGCTCGGCGTCGGCCGGAACAGCGCGAGGTCGATGCCGTCCGACCAGGGGCGCAGATTCGCGAAGCCGTGCCGGCGAAGGATCTCGACCGTTCCCGACGACGGCACCATGACGCCGGACGAGGGCGCATGAAAGCGGCGCATCGCCGCGTAGCCCCAGCGCGCCGGCACGCCGAACGCTGTCTGCAGGAACTCCGGAAAGCGCGAGTGAAAGGCGGTCGTGAACGGCAGGCGCCGGTGCAGGCACCAGGCGCGTGCGGCGAGCCCGAGCGGGCCTTCGGTGGCGATGTGGATCGCGTCGGGTAGAGCGCCATCGAGCTGCCGCGCGACCTCGGCGCCAGGCAGCCAGGCCAGCTCGATCTCGGCATAGCCCGGACAGCGGATGCGCCGAAACGCCGACGGCTCGACGACGACGATCTCGTGTCCGGCCGTGGCCAGACGCTGCCTGAGGTCGAGCAGCGTCGTCACCACGCCGTTCCGCTGCGGCGACCAGGCGTCGCTGACGATGGCGATCTTCAAGCGACGACTTCGCGCGTCGGCGCGCCGACGCGCGAACGCGATGCCGCGTCACCTGCCCTCGACTGCATCGACCAGTCGACGAGCTCGAGCCGGCCGTCGGCGTGCTCGACGAGCGCGGTCAGGCTCTCGACCCAGTCGCCGTCGTTGGCATAGACGATGCCGTCGATCTCGCGCAGCTCGGCGCGGTGGATGTGGCCGCAGACGACGCCCTGCACGCCGCGC
>JANXWR010000576.1 GCA_025351025.1 Burkholderiales bacterium
TTCGGTCAGGTGCTCAGAAAGAACTATCCGGTCGACATCGGAAATCGCGCCGGATCCGATCGCCGCGAGATCGCCTCCGTCGTCGGACCGCTTTGCACGCCGCTCGACCTGTTGGCCGACCGGATGGATCTGCCCGCTGCCGAGCCCGGCGACCTGGTGGTGGTCTTCCAGTCCGGCGCGTACGGACTGACTGCCAGCCCGACGGCTTTTCTGAGTCATCCGACCGCCCTGGAAGTGCTCGTCTGACGGGAAGGGCTATCGGCCCCCATACAATTCTTCCCAATGAATGTCCGGGCGCTTCGGTGCCCCCCCGGCCGAAGTGAACGTCGAAGAAGAAGTCATCAAGGTCCTGCGTTCCGTTTTCGCGCTCGGGCCGGCAAGTGCGCCCTTGCGGAGTGACAGCGCGTTGATGGGCAGCGTCGCAGAGCTCGACTCGATGGCCGTCGTCTCGATACTTACCGCACTCGAGGACAAGTTCGGCTTCATCGTCGACGACGACGAGATCGACGGCCGGACCTTCACCTCGGTCGCGGGCCTGACCGCCTTCGTCCAGTCCAAACTGGATACATGATCCTGGCGCGTCAGGTCGCGCAGGAAGCGGCTTTCGTCGATGCGTCGGGAGGCAGGCGCTTTCGGATCGTCTCCCAGCCTGCCGCCGGACCTTGCCTCGGCACGGTCATCTGGGTCCATGCGTTCGGCGAAAAGCTGAACAAGACGAGGCGGATGAGCGCGCTGATGTCGCGTCTTCTCGCAAGCGAAGGCTGGCGCGTGATCCAGAAGGATCTGAGCGGATGCGGCGACAGCAGCGGCGATTTCGGCGAAGCCACCTGGGCTGCGTGGGTCGACGACGTGAAAGCGGAGCTGCTTCAGGCCGACCCGCATCGACCGATCTGGCTGTGGGGCGTGCGTGCCGGTGCGCTGGTCGCGTCGGCGGCGCTCGACGGCGCCATTCCTGTCAACTTTCTGCTGTGGCAGCCCGTCACATCGGGCGCGCGCCATCTCCAGCAGTTCCGGCGCTTGCAGACGGGTGCGCGCGTGCTCGGCTCGGCCAAGGCCATTCCCGGCGCGGTTCCGGCGCAGTCGCCCGACGCGGCAGCTGCGGTCGAGATCGCCGGGTACCGGCTGGGTCCGGCGCTCGCCCCGGGGCTGGAGCGGGCCTCGTTCGATGTTCCGAGCGGCTTTTCCGGCCGGATCGTCTGGCTCGAGCTATCGCCCGACGAGTCGCCCGCGATGTCGCCCGCGACGACGAAAGCCGTCGAGGCGCTGCGCGCTCGAGGCGTTCGGGTCGGTTGACCGAGGCGAAGCCGCTCGTGCCCTCAGGCGGCGTTGGTCGGCACCGTCGCGTCGGGCAACGCCCGGCTCTTGCCCCAGACGCGATTGAGATGGCGCCGCACCGGCTGCTCGAGCAGGTAGAACGAGATGGCGCCGGTCGCGATCGCCGCCAGCATGGCCCGCAGCGGAGAAAGGCCGAGGGCTTCCCGGTAGTCGTAGAAGGGCTGTTGCCATACGTAGATCGAATACGACCACAGGCCGAGCTGGCGCAAGGCGCGCAGCGACAATGCCCCGCGCAAGAGTGCGCTCGTGCCGGGCAGTAGATTGATCGCCAGGGCGAACGCGCCGACGCCTGCGATCTGGCGCACCGGAAACGGCATCGACCACCAGTGCAAGGCAACGCCGAGGACGATCAGCACCGGGCAGACGAGTGGGCGCTGCGCAGGCAGTCCGCGCTTGTGGAAATGCACGAGCAGCCAACCTGACACGAAGATCGCGTAGGCTGCGACCTCGGAGTGATAGCGCTTGCCGAATTCCAGCTCGCGCGCCGAGTCTTGCGTCCAGTACCAGATGCTGAACAGGGCGCAGGCCACCACCAGAAAGGCCATGGCGCGGCCCGGTTCGAGCCATTTGCGACGGGCGGCGACGGCGATCAGCGACAGGACGACATAGCTGTGCTCCTCGACGCAGAGCGACCAGAGATGACCGAACGGCAGGCCGAGTTCCGGGGCGGCGACGTAGTTCTTGAAGAAGAGCGCGGCCGCCGCGACCTGCCGTCCGGGGATCGGCAATGCCAGATAGGCGAACAGGCCGAGCGTCAAGGCGATGAAGGCGTAGTACACAGGCAAGATCCGCGAGATGCGCCGGCGGTAGAACGTTGCGATCGGCGTTTCCTGCACGAACAGGAGCCGCGTCATCAACCAGCCCGAGAGCACGAAGAAGAGGTCGACGCCCATCGACCCGAGATTGATGCCCGGAACCGGCAAGAAGTGGCCGATCAGCAGACAGCCGATCGCCAAGCCGCGCCAGCCGTCGAGAGAATCGATGTGCGGGCCGCGCATCGCTAGGCGCTCGACAAGACTCGGCGGCCACGCGCTGGCGCAATACGGTCGGACCGTCCCATGCCGGGCATTGTGCGACGCGGCCGGACGTCGCCCTGTGGTACAAGAAAGTCGTCGCGAGACAGCTCGACATCGAAGAAAGGTCAGGGAGTTCATGAACATCACAATGGCAGTGCCCGGTGGCGATCGGCGATGAATGTCGACGACGAAGTGCTCAAGATCTTGCGATCGACGCTGGGACTGGCCGCCAGCAGCTTGGCACTCGGCCCGGACAGCCCCTTGCTGGGCAGCATTCCGGAGCTCGATTCGATGGCCGTGGTAGCCATCCTCACGGCGGTCGAGGAAAAATTCGGAGTCAGCATCGACGACGACGAGGTCGATGGCCGCACGTTCGCTACCGTGTCCAGCTTGACCCGTTTCGTCCGGTCCAAGCTGGATTCATGAGCGGGGCGCGGCCGATCGCTCAGGACGCGCACTGCGTTGCGGCGGCCGCCGGGTGCAGTTTCCGGATCGTGACGCAGCCAGCACAAGGGAGTTGCGTCGGAACCATCGTCTGGCTCCACGCATTCGCCGAAGAGATGAACAAGTCGCGGCACATGAGCGCGCTTATGGCCCGCCGGTTCGCCAGCGCCGGCTGGCGCGTGGTGCAGCAGGACCTGTTCGGATGCGGCGACAGCGCCGGCGATTTTTCCGAGGCGACGTGGGACGCATGGGTCCGCGACATCGAGGCCCAGGTCGACGCGGCCGATGCGGATCGGCCCGTCTGGCTGTGGTGCGTCCGGGCCGGTGCTTTGCTGGCCCTGCCCGTGCTGGCCGGCCGCCCGCACGTCAACGTCTTGCTGTGGCATCCCGTCTTGGCGGGGGTCCAACATCTGCAGCAGTTCCTGCGGCTGCATGCCGGCGCGCGCGTCGTTGGTTCCGCCAAGGGGTCGGTGCCGACACCGGCCCAGGAGCTGCGTGCCGGTCGGGCGGTCGAGGTCGGCGGTTATCTTCTGACACCGGACCTGGCGCAAGCCCTCGAGCGCGCCAGCTTCGACGTGCCGGGCGGCTTCGCCGGCCGCATCGTCTGGTACGAGGTCTGGCAGGACGACACGCCGGCGGTCTCGATCGGTGCGGAGCGGCTGGCAGGGAAATTGCGCGAGCGAAACGTCGAGGTTCACATCGAAGCACTGTCCGGGCCGCCGTTCTGGCAAACCGTGGAGCTCGAGAAATGCGACGTTTTGCTCGAGCGGTCGCTGCTTGCGCTGGCTGAGAGCGGGGCCGGCATGTCGGCCTCGATCGCACCGGCGCCTGTCGAGCGGGCGGCCGACGACGGCGGCGACCCATCGCCCGGCGAGCGAAGCCTCGGCTTTCGTTGCGCAGGAGAGCAACTCTGGGGTGTCCTCGCCAGACCGGCGTTGTCGCTCGTCAGCGATTCGACCGGCGTGGTGATCGCGGTCGGCGGGCCGCAATACAGGGTAGGCAGCCATCGCCAGTTCGTCCTGCTCGCGCGACGCCTCGCAGAGCAGGGCTATCCGAGCCTGCGCTTCGATTACCGCGGCATGGGCGACAGCGAGGGCGCACGGCGCAGCTTCGAAGACGTCGGCCCGGATCTGCACGCCGCCGTGGACGCTCTTCGGTTGGCCTGTCCGGCGATTCGCGACGTGGTCGTCTGGGGCTTGTGCGATGCCGCCTCGACGGCCCTCATGCATGCTGTTTCGCATCCTTCGGTGTCGGGCCTGGTCGCCGTCAATCCATGGGCCCGCGGCGAGGCCTCGCTGGCTGCCGTTCAGGTCAAGCACTACTACCTGGCGCGCGCACTGCAGCGAGAGTTCTGGGCCAAGCTGCTGGGTGGCGGCGTCGACTTGCGGGGTTCAGCTCTGGCGCTGGGCCGCAACATCCGTCAGGCCTGGGCCCACTTCCGTTCGATGCGCTCGGATGCCGCGACCGGCGAGTCGTATCAGTCGCGCATGGCGCGAGGCTTGGCCGGGTTCGGCGGTCGCGTGCTGTTGATCCTTGCCGGCAACGACTTGACGGCCAAGGAGTTCCTCCAGCACGCCGACGCATCTTCGGCGTGGCGCGGCCTGCTCCGTTCGCGCAAGGTCAGTCGCATCGACATCGACCAGGCCGACCACACCTTTTCATCGCGCGAATGGCGGCGCCAGGCCGAGGAGGCGACCCTCGCATGGCTGCAGCTCGGCCGCAGAACGCTTGCGCCTTGACGCGGCGGGTTCGACGCGGGGAACGCCCAGGCATGAGGGCAGAAATGGCGCGCGGCGCCGCCTGGATGGTGCTGTTTCGGCTAATCGATCGATCGATCGGCGTCGTCAGCACCACCGTCCTGGCGCGCTTGCTGATCCCGGCCGATTTCGGGCTCGTGGCGATGGCGATGTCGGTCATCGCGATCGTCGAGCTGGCCACCGCCTTCAGCTTCGAAATGGCGCTGATCCAGAAGGCCGATCCATTGGCCGAGCACTTCAACACGGCCTGGACCCTGAACATCCTGATGGCGCTTGGCGGTGCGGTTGCGACGGCGGCCCTGGCCTACCCGGCGGCGTCGTTCTACGGCGACCCGCGCCTCGTGCCGGTGATGTTCGTGATCGGCGCGGCCTGGTTCGTCTCGGGTTTCGAGAACACCGGCATCGCGCACTTCCGCCGCGACATGAACTTCTCGGCCGACTTCCGCTGGATGGCGTCGCGCCGCCTCATCGGCTTCGTCGTGACGATGGTCGCGGCGGTGGCCTTCCGTTCCTACTGGGCGCTGGTGATCGGCTCGGCCACCGGGCGCCTCACCGGGGTCGTCATGAGCTACCTCATGCATCCCTACCGGCCGCGATTCGCCCTCAAGGGTTCGAGGGAGCTGTTCTCCTTTTCCGGCTGGATGCTCGTCGGAAACATCGCCAACGCCGCGCTGAGCCGCCTGCCGCAGATCTACGTCGGCCGCGTCTTCGGCGCCCAGTCGCTCGGCGCCTATTCGGTGGGCTCGGAGATCGCACAGCTGGCGCACACCGAGCTGGTCGCCCCGATCAATCGCGCCATGTTTCCCGGCTATTCGAGGCTGGCGCAGGATCCGGAGGCCTTTCGCCGCGTCTGCATCGATGCGACCGCGGCGATCTTGCTGATCGTCCTGCCGGCGAGCACGGCGATCGCCATGCTCGCCGAGCCGATCGTCCGGGTTCTGCTCGGCGCGCAGTGGCACGGGGCGGTGCCCATCATCCAGATCCTGGCGTTCTCCGGCGCGGTCTCGGCGGTCAACTCCAACAACACCTCCGCCTATCTCGCGCTCGGCAAGCCGTATCTTTCGGTGCTCATCCTCGTCACGCGGCTGTTCGTGTTCGTGGTCGCCGTCATCGCTTTGGGATCCGGTCACGGCGTCGCCATCGTCGCCTACGCCGAGCTCGCGGCGTCGTTCGGCTGTCTCGCAGTCAGCCTGCCGATCCTGCTGAAGTCGCTCGATCTCGGCGTGGCGCAATACGTCTCCAGCCTGTGGCGGCCCTTGGTGGCGAGCGCAGTCGGGGCGGCGGCCGTCCACGGCTTCGTCAACGCCGCCGGCGGCGATGGCTTCGCCGGTGCCGTCGGACAACTGGCCGCCGGCCTCGCCGTCGGCGCCGTGGTCTACCCGCTGATGCTCTGGGGGCTCTGGCGGTTGTCGGGTCGGCCTGCGGGCGTTGAGGTGATGATCGGCACCCGCGTTGCCGCTGCCTTGAAGAAGACCTTGGGGCGCGCCGGCTAGCCGCGGCTCACAGCTGAATCGACGGTCACGTCGATCGTGGCGATGATGCGTGACCTGCCGGTGGCAGGCCGCGCTGGCTCCTCAGCGCTTGGTGGCCTTGCGGCGACGGGACAAGAGCGTCATGGTGCCGAGGGCGGCCAGGACCAGGGCTCCCGTTGCAGGCTCGGGCAGCTTGTGGGCGGTGAACGTCACCGACGTCGCAGCACCCGTGGCGACGTTGAGCTCGGAATATCCGCTCGAGCCACAGCTGTAGCCGGGGTAGGGCGGCAAGGTGGCGCAGATGTTGAACACACCGCCGCTGGCCGTCCTGAAGAGGATGCCGCCGGCATCCAGGAAGGAGACGGGGCCGGGCAGGAGCAGATTGTCGAAACCGTACGTGGCGTACGTCGGCGGCGCGATCAAGGCCGTGATCGGGTCGCTGCCGTTGCGTACGCCGGTAATGGCGGTGACGAGATAGCCGCCGTTGGTCGGCGTGTCGGAGGCCGTCAGCGTGCCGTCGACCGTCACCGTGCTGCCATTGGTGTAGTCGAAGTCCCAGATGCTGGCGCTCGCGGAAGCGCTCGCCGCCAAGAGCACTGCTCCCACCGTCCCTGCCCATCCACGCATGCAATGCTCCGATTTCGACCGGGGGCGGGGATACCGCCACCTGATAAGGGGCTATTCTGCCTCTGCCCACGATTTTCGTGCGAGATTTCCGACAGACGGTGGACTCTCGAACGGATCGCGCCTCCCTGTGCGGCGCCCGGTGACGACCGACCTTCCGTCAGCCCGATTTCCCGGTGCCCTCCGGCGGGTCGCCCGGCTTCAGGGAAGCGTCGACCGATTCGAGCATGTCGGAGAAGAAGGTCTCCAGCGCCGGTGCGTGCGAACTCGCCGGATCTTCCTGGAGCGTGGCCGCGATCACCCACGCCGACCGCTCGCTGTGCCCACGAATTCGGGCCAGGATCTGCAGGAACGCGACACGGGCCGGGCTGGTGGTCATCGTTCCGTCGACCCAGTACCAGTGCCAGACGATCACGCGCTGGCCCTGCCCGACCAAGGTGCCGGTGCGGACGGAGACGACGCCCCCGCCGGTGCTCGCCTCCGCGCTGCCTCGCCGGACCTGCTTCCAGCGCGGGTCTGCCGGCTCGACCAGCCGGTTGGCCGACGAGGCGAGCTTGGCCTCGGGCGTCGGCCGGTCGAACATCGCCACGTAGACGGTGACCCGCCTTGCATTCTTCTCGAAGGTTCGCGTCGTCTCGCTGAGCGGATCCCGCAGCTGCGGCTTCCAGGCCGTCACCGGTTCGTCGACGAGGCGCCAGCCCAGGCGAGGCGCGATCTCGCCCGTCGGCGCTGAAGCCTGTTGCGATCCGCGCTCCGTGCCGGCAAGGAGCAACGGCCACAAGACAAGCACTGCGGCGGCCGCGAACGACGCGGCGAGCCCGCGCATCGACGCGCGGCCGTCGAGCGAGGTCGCCCTCGACGGCGAGGCGGCGTCGGTCGGCGGGGCGGGGTCACTGATGACGACGGCCGGTTCACGCCACAGCGCGCCGAGCGAAAACAGGACGGCAATGACGGCGACGAAGAACACGCTGCCGTAGATGAAGTGATCGATCCCGAGCGCCAACTTGTTGTCGCTGAAATGAGCCAGCATGACGATGGCGAAGGCCCGCAGCCAGTTGGCGACGACCACGGTCGCGAGCGCGGCGCAGATGAAGACGAGGCGCCGCCTGATACCTCGGTACATCGTCCAGGCGTACAGGGAGCTCACGGTCAGGCACGCGAAAACATAGCGGATGCCGCTGCACGCATCGACGACCGACCAGTCGCCGCTCGGAATGGAGAAATCGTTGCCGTCGCGATGCACGGGCACGCCGCACAGCCTGAGCGCCGCCACGACAAAGTCGGCGGTCCAGTCGATCATGGGTGGAATCAGCGAGTCGCCGAAGGGAACCGCGAAGAAGAGGAACGCGAACGGGAAGGCGAGCGCGCAGACCCACGCCCGGCCGAGCAGGGTGGCCACGACCGCCGGCACCAGGGCAACGAGCGCGATCTGACTCGGCTCGGCGGCGAACGCGAGGCGCGACGTCAGCCAGATGGAGCCGATCGCCGAAATGGCCAGCAGGCCGGGCCACCACGGCTGCATCGGCAGCCGTGCCAGCGTCGATCGACGTTCCCAGACGAGCCACAGGAAGATCGGCAGGATCAGGAAGCCGTGCGAATAGGTCGTCGATTCCCGCCATGCATCGACCATCGACACGCTGGTCTGCGCGTAGATCGCCAGCACGCCGGCCAATATCGCGGCGACGCCGACGAGCGAGCTCATTGCTTGCCGGGCGGGGCGGGCCGATCGCCGAAGACGAGCGCCACTACGACTTGCCCAGCAAGGTCGCGATCGTGGCCTTGCCCGGAAAATCGTCCCGCGAGGCGAGCAGCTCGCGCAGTTCGGCCTTGCCTTCCTCGGCTCGACCCGCGCGCAGCAGGCCGATCGCGTAGTGCAGGCGCAGATCCTTGCGATCCGGAGCGAGCTGGCGTACCCGGGTCAACGAGCCGAACGCCTGCTCGATGTCGCCACGCTCGAGTTGCAGCATGCCCAGCGTATCGAGCACGACCGGGTTGTCGGATGCCAATGCGGCCGCACGCTCTGCGAACCCGAGCGCCCTGGGATCCTTCAGCTCCCCGAGCGCCCAGGCGAGGTTGTTCAGCGCCGGCACGCTGTCTGGATCGCGGCGCAGCACGGCCTCGTATTGGCCGACCGCGGCCGGATAGCGCTTGGCCTTCAGATTCACGTCGGCGACGTACAGGCGCATCGTCATATCGTCCGGATTCCTGGCGAGCCATTCCGCCGCGAATTTTTCGCCCTCGTCGGCGTGCCCGGCGCCCGACAAAGAGCGTGCGAGCTTGACGCCGGCCGCTTCCGATCGCGGCTTGATGACGAGCGCGGCCTGGTAGGCGCGAACCGCCTGCGGCCACTTCCGCTGGGCCGCGCTCACGTCCCCTTCCAGCATCGGCCCGAGGACGGACTCCGGCCGCCGGGCCTTCCACGCCGTCGCGACCTCGAGTGCGTCGTCGAATCTTGCCGCCGATAGATACGCGGCGACGAGCCTCTGCGCGATCTCGTCGTTGTCCGGCGCCGAACGCTGCGCCAGGCGCAAGGTGCGCGCCGCAGAATTGAAATCGCGGATCCTGGTCTGGCTCGCGGCGAGCTTCAACAACGGTGCCGTGGCCTCTGGCTGCAGCCAAGCCATCTCCTCGAATGCCTTGATCGCCTCGCCGTTCGCACCGGCCGCCTCCTGCACGTCGCCGAGCAACTCCCGCAAGCGCGGCTCGGTCGGATTCGCGGCCACGCCTTGCGATGCTGCTGCGATCGCAGCCTGCGGCTCATGCCGGTGCAAGTGGAGTCGCGCGAGCGCGATGTAAGGCTCGGCGGTGCGAGGGCTCGCGGCGATCGCCCGGCGCAAGGTGGCGTCGGCCTCTGCCGTCTTGCCGGCACGCTCCTGCAATTCGGCGAACACCACGAGCAGCCGCTCATCGCCGGGCGTCTTCGCCAGCAGCGGCTGATAGCGGCGCAGGGCGTCGTCGGGTCGGCCTTCGGCGAGATCGAGATCGGCTAGGCCGCGAAGCGCAGGCAGGTAGTCGGCCTGCATCCTCGAGGCAGCGTCGAAGTCCTGCCGGGCACTCTTCAGGTCCCGGGCCGACAGGTGCGCCGTGCCCATCAACACATGGCCGAGCGGATTGCCCGCTTGCTTCTTCGTGAAGAGCTCGGCGGCGGCAAGCGCCTGGTCCGTCTCGTGGCGTCGCAGATGCAAGGCGAACAGAAGCAGGTCGGCCTGTCCGGGTTGTGCGTCCATGGCCGAAGCGGCCTGCAGCTCGGCCGCGCCGCGTTCGAAGTCGCCACGCGTCAACGCGATCTGGCCCAGCTTCACTCGCGCGGCGGACCCGCTGCCGGGATTCGAGGCCGAGCGCTCGAAAAACGCCGCGGCACGTTCCGGATCGCCCTCGGCGAGGTAGGCCTCGCCGGCCAGCATGAACAAGCGGGCGTCGGCGGGTCGGGCCCGGGCGAGCAGGGGCGTCAGCAGGTCTATGGCCTTGGCAGGTCGACCCTGGCGAAGAAGGGTCACCGCAAGCAGCTCGCGGGCCGGCGATGACGAAGGTTCCAACGACAAGGCCTTCTCGAGACGGGCCTGCGCGAGGCTCGAATTCTCCGAACGAAGCTCGATGTCGGCCGCCAGGATGAGCGCAGCCACGTTGTCCGGCGCCGCGTTGAGAACGACCGATATGTCGTCCCTGGCCTTTTGAAGCTCTCCCCGACGCAGCGCCAGGAGACTTCGCAGGTAGGTCGCTCGTAGGTCCCGGGTTGCGTAAGCTGCTTTCGCGTCGAGCAAGGTCTGCGCCGCGTCGTACGCTTGCTGATCGATCCGCTGCGACGCAAGCGCCAGGCGCACAGGCAGATCGGCGGGTTCGATGGCGAGGGCGCGTTCCAGCGCCTCGCTCGCTTCCTTGGGCTGATCCTGGGCGAGCAGGAGCTGAGCCTTGAACGCGTACGCCTCGGCGAGCCTTGGAGCGGCGGCGATCACTTCATCGACAACGGTCGACGCCTCTGCCAGCCGACCGTCGTGCGCTGTGAGCCTGGCTTGACCGAGGCGCGCCGGTGCATAGCCCGGTACCGCTGCCAATGCCGCCGCGAAGGCCTCGCCGGCGCGGCCCATGTCGCCTCGCTGGGTCCAAGCTCGACCGAGGCTGGTCTGGAAGGCGGCGTCGGCGACGGGCGTCTGCAGCCTGCGCGTTCCGAATTCGTCGATGAGGCGATCAGCCCGGCCTTGGCGAATGAGGGACTCGGCCAGATCGGGAAGGACGTCGTCCGGCGCCTCGGACAGCGACAGTGCCTTGCGCAAGGGTGCTTCCGCGGCGGATGGATCTCCTGAGCCGAGCAAGGCCGATCCGAGCAATCTATAGGCGGTGCCACTTTTAGGGGCCGACTCGACGGCGTTCTTAGCTTCAATCACTGCCGCGCGGAAGTTGCCTTGGGTCATCTGGCCTTGCGCGGAACGAATCAACGCCTCGGGCGATTCCTTGGTGCAGCCGCCGACAAGCATCAGCGATGCGATCGCTACCGCCAGCGTCGTGCGCAGGGCCATGCTTTCGCCGCGACGGTCGCCCGACATCTTGTCCATCCCTGTGCTCATGTGCTGCCTTTGACGCGGAGGCATTCATCTCCTGCGCGCAGTCTCGGGATTCTGTCCGCGGAAACGTCGCATCGGCAAAGTGCATTCCAGCTCTGACGCCGGTTTGTCGAATTCGACACGGGAAGGACTCGTCCCTTGCAAACGCAGAGGCTCGGTGCGCAGCGCAATCAAATCGGCCACGACCGTTCCAAATGTGTACAGATTGCGGATTCGTAGTGCCCGGCGGCGCGGATCATGGGGTAAAACCCCGGGTCGATCACTGTTCGACAATGCCGGTGTCTGTCGGTCCGCGGATCTGTCCGGAGGCGAAAGGTAGATGAAAGTTGTACTGTTCTGCGGTGGTCTCGGCACTCGCCTCAGAGAGCACTCGGACACCATCCCGAAGCCGCTGGTGAACATCGGCATCCGGCCGATCATCTGGCACCTGATGCGCTTCTACGCGCACTTCGGGCACAAGGACTTCGTGCTCTGCCTCGGCTACCGGGGCGACCTGATACGCGAGTATTTCCTCGGCTACAACGAGTGCCTCTCGAACGACTTCACGTTGTCCGAAGGAGGCAAACGCGTGGACTTGCATACCACCGACATCAGCGACTGGCGCATCACCTTCGTCGACACCGGCTTGCATGCCAACATCGCCGAGAGGCTGCTGCGCGTACGCAAGCACCTCGAGGGCGAGCCGGTCTTCCTGGCCAACTACGCGGATGGCCTGTCCGACGTTCCGATCGACCGCATGATTGCCGACTTCGAGGCCAAGCAGGTCGTGGCCAGCTTCGCGGCGGTGAACGACCTGCACAGCTTCCACACCGTCGACGCAACGCCCGACGGCTATGCCACGCGCATCGACGGCATGGCGAACCAGGATCTGCTTGTCAACGGCGGGTACTTCGTGCTGCGCCAGGACATCTTCGACTACATCGAGCCGGGCGACGAGCTGGTCGAGGCTCCCTTCAAGCGGCTGATCGACAAACGCCTGCTCGCGGCCTATCGACACTCGGGCTTCTGGCGCGCCATGGACACCTTCAAGGACAAGATCACCTTCGATCGCATGGAAGCACGGGGCGACTGTCCCTGGATGGTCTGGAAGAACTGAGGCGCCCCGTTGTTCCCGCTCCACATCGCGCCGCGTGCCACCCAGCGCCTCGACGTCCTGTGCATCGGCGCGCATTGCGACGACATCGAGATCGGTTGTGGCGGCACCCTCCTGGCGCTCCAGCGGCACTACCCCCGCCTGCGCGTGCACTGGCTGGTGCTGACTTCGGACGCACGGCGCGGAAGCGAAGCGCTGCGTTCGAGGGAGGCCTTCATCGCGCTGCCGGCGCGCGGCGAGATCCACGTGCACGACTTGCCCGACGGCCATCTGCCGGCCCATTTCGAGCAGGTGAAGGCTCATTTCGAGGACTTTCGCGCCGCCGTCGATCCGGACTGGGTGCTTTCGCACCATGGGGCCGACCGGCATCAGGATCATGCATTGCTGAGCCAGGTCACCTGGCAGACCTTCCGCGACCATCCCATCTGGGAGTACGAGATCCCGAAGTACGACGGCGATCTCGCCACGCCGAACGCCTACGTGCCCCTGCCCTCCGAGGTGGCGCAGCAGAAGGTGAAGGCGATCATGAAGGCCTTTCGTACGCAGCACGGCAAGTCGTGGTTCAAGGCCGAGAATCTGCTTGCGGTCATGCGCTTGCGCGGGCTCGAATGTCGCGCCGACAGCGGCTACGCCGAAGGATTCCATTGCCGAAAGCTCGTCTTCTCGCCGGCTGCGCCCGACCTTCGGGCCCCACGGAAGAAGGAGCGGTGATGGCGACCGACAACCACCGGGAGGCCGGAAGGTGAACCCGGATTTCTGGCGCGACAGGCGTGTCTTCGTGACCGGCCACACCGGCTTCAAGGGCAGCTGGCTGTGTCTGTTGCTGCATTCCTTCGGCGCGCGCGTCACCGGCTACGCGCTGCCGCCGCCCACTGACCCGAGCCTGTACGCACTGGCGCGGGTCGGTGAGCTGGTCGATTCGACGACCGGCGACATTCGCGATCTCGAAGCGCTTACCCGTGCGATGCGCGCTGCCGAGCCCGAGGTGGTTCTGCACCTGGCGGCACAGTCGGCCGTGCTGCGCTCGTACGACGACCCGGTCGAGACCTATTCGACGAACGTGATCGGCACCGTGCACGCCCTGGAAGCGCTGCGGCTCCTGAAGCGGCCGTGCACGGTGGTGAACGTGACGACCGACAAGTGCTACGAGAACCAGGGCTGGGTCTGGGGCTACCGCGAGACCGACCCGCTCGGTGGCCGCGACCCGTACTCGAACAGCAAGGCCTGTGCGGAGCTCGTGGGCCACTCGTATCGCGATTCGTTCTTTCCGCTCGCGCGCGTGGCCGAACATGGCGTGGCCATCGCCAACGCCCGCGCCGGCAACGTGATCGGCGGGGGCGACTGGACGCCCAGGCAGCTGGTGCCGGAGGCGATCACGGCCTTTCTGGGCGCGCAACCGGTCGTCTTGCGTCACCCGAACGCGGTGCGGCCCTGGCAGCATGTGCTCGATTGCATCGGCGGATATCTCCGTCTCGCCGAAGCGCTCGACGGCGACCCGGCGCGCTACTCGGGGGACTGGAACTTCGGACCCGCCGCCGACGAGGTACGCACCGTGGCCGGCGTCGTCGAAGCGCTGGCTGCGCACTGGCAGATCGAGCGGCCCTGGAAGCAGGACGAGGGAACCCATGCGCCCGAAGAGCTGCAGCTGCGCCTCGATGTCAGCAAGGCGACCACCGTTCTCGGCTGGCGCGGCCGTCTTTCGATCGACGAGGCGCTGGGCTGGGCCGCGGTGTGGTATCGCGAGCACCACGGGGGAGCCGATGCACGCGCCCTGTGCCTCGAGCAGATCGCCCGCCATGTCGTCCTGGCGCCGGGGTGAGGCCATGGAATTCCTGAACACCGACGTTGCCGGCGCCTGGCTCATCGAGCCGGCGCCGCACCAGGATGCACGCGGTCGCTTCATGCGCGCGTGGTGCCAGCGAGAGTTTGCGGAGCATCAGATCGACTTCGTGCCGCTGCAATCGAACCTTGCCTTGAGCAAGCTGAGGGGCACGCTTCGCGGCCTGCACTATCAGGTCGCTCCTTCGCTGGAAGCAAAGCTCGTGCGTTGCACGCGTGGTGCGGTGTTCGACCTCGTGCTGGATCTCAGGCGCGACTCACAGACCTATCTCCGTTGGTACGGTGCCAATCTGAGTGCCGACAACGGAAGGATGCTGTACGTCCCCGAGGGCTGCGCGCACGGCTGCCAATCGCTCGAGGAAAATACAGAGATCCTCTACATGGCCTCGGCTTACTATGCCCCGAGCGAGGCGCGCGGCGCTCGCCACGACGATCGCGCCTTCGCGATCTCCTGGCCACTCGAGGTCGCGTCGATTTCCGACCAGGATCGCAACTGGCCGCTGTGGAACCCAACTTGACCGCGAGGATGACCACCATGGACCCGAACGCTTTCGGCAGCCCGTTGCACAACATGTCGATCTACAACCTGCTGCAGATGCGGGAGGCCGCGCAGCGGCCGATTCGCGTCGGCGTCGTGGGCGCCGGCGCGACCGGTCGCGCGATTGCGCTGCAGCTGGGAACGCCGGTGCCGGGCATTCGCCTCGCCGGCATCGCCAACCGCACGGCCGCACACGCAGAGCGCTCGTTTCGCGAGGCGGCCATTCGAGACTGGCAATCGGCCGAGACGACGGCCGAAGCCGATTCCCTGATCGCGCGCGGCATACCCGTGCTCACCGCCGACCCGCAAGTGCTCACCCGCAGCGGCGAGATCGACATCATCGTCGAAGTGACCGGCACGGTGGACTTCGCAGCGTCCGTGGTCCTCGACGCGATCGCCCATCGCAAGGCGGTGGTCATGGTGAACGCGGAGCTCGACTCGCTGGTCGGCCCGCTTCTCAAGGCGAAGGCCGACGACGCCGGCGTCGTTCTGACCCACACCGACGGCGACGAACCCGGCGTCGCGATGACCCTGGTCCGTTACGTCCAGTCGGTGGGCCTTAGGCCGGTGGCCGCCGGCAACATCAAGGGCATGGTCGACTACTACCGTACGCCGGCCACGCAGCAGGGCTTCGCCGAACGCAACGATCAGGACGTCAAGAAGGTCACCTCGTTCGCCGATGCCACCAAGCTGTCGATGGAAACGACCGTGCTCGCGAACGCCACCGGCTTCGGCGTCGGCCGACGCGGCATGTACGGGCCGGCCTGCGGATACGTGCGCGAGCTGGCCACGCTGCTTCCGGCCGAGGCGATGCTTGCCGGCGGCATCGTCGACTACTCGGTCGGGGCCTCGCCGCACACCGGCGGCTTCGTCGTCGTTCACGAGACCAACCCGTACAAGCAGACGCAGCTCGCATACTACAAGCTCGGCGACGGCCCGTTCTACGTCTTCTACACGCCGTTTCACCTGCCGCACATCCAGCTGCCTTCGACCATCGCGCGCGCCGTGCTGCATCGCGATCCGACGGTCGCGCCGCAGGCAGGTCCCTCGTGCGAAGTCGTCACGATCGCCAAGCGCGACTTGAAAGCTGGAGAAACGCTCGACGGCGTCGGTGGCTTCTGCGCCTACGGTCTGATCGAGAACCGGGCAGCGGCACGTGACATCAACGCCCTGCCGATCGCGATGTCGGAGGACTGCGTGATGCTGCGCGATGTCGCCAAGGACCAGGTCGTGGGCTTCGCCGATGTCAGCTTGCCGTCGCCCCGGCTGATCGATCGCCTCTGGCAGGAACAGCTCCAGCGTTGGCCGAGCGCGAGACCGCCGGCAGCCGGCGCAGCCCCTGCCAACGCGCGGCAGCAAAAGGGCGAGCCGGTGACGACCGCGGCCTGATTTCAGACAAGAACCCAACTCTTCGAGGATTTGACCAGTGACAAGCATCGTGGTTCTCGGCACCGGGATGGCCGGATTCGGCGCAACGCACAGGCTGCGCGCAGAAGGCATTCGGCCCGTTGTGTACGAGAAGTCGTCCTTTTTCGGCGGGCACACGGCCTCGTTCCTCGACGCCAAGGGATTCACCTTCGACCTCGGCCCGCACATCTCTTTCACCAAGGATGCGAGAGTTCAGGCACTGCTTGCCGGCTTCGTGGACGACCAGTACGAAGCGCTCCAGGTCAAGCTCGACAACATCTGGCAGGGCCGGCGCCTGACCCACCCCGTTCAACTGCATCTCAACGGCCTGCCGCGCGATCTCATCGTCGAAATCATTGCCGACTTCGTCAAGGTCCACGAGGCCGAGCAGCGCCCGATCGAAAACTACGAGGACTGGCTGGTCGCGAGCTACGGGCGCAAGTTCGCCGAGCTGTTTCCGATGCAGTACACGCGCAAGTACCACTTGACGACGGCCAGCAACATGAGCATCGACTGGCTCGGCCCGCGCATGTATCGGCCGACCATCGAGGAGCTGGTGCGCGGGGCGCTCGCACCCTGGAGTCCGGAGGTGCACTACATCACCAACTTCCGCTATCCGAAGCGGGGCGGCTTCGTCTCCTACCTTCATGAGTTTCCCGAGATGGCCGATATCAGGCTGGGGCACGAAGTGGTGGCGGTGGACCCGCGGCAAAGGACGGTGCGCTTCGCGAACGGCAAGACGACGGGCTACGGCGCGCTGGTGTCGTCGCTGCCCTTGCCCGAACTGATTCCGATGGTGGTCGGCGCTCCTCGAGATGTTGTCGATGCGGCCGGCCGACTGGCCTGCTCGACCTGCGTCCTGGTGAACGTGGGCGTGAACCGGGCCGATCTCTCGGAAGCGCAGATCACGTATGCATACGACGAAGACCTGAGCTTCACCCGGCTCAGCTTTCCGCACATGCTGTCTGCGAACAATGCGCCGGCGGGCTTCGGCAGCATTCAGGCCGAGGTCTACTTCTCGAGCAAGTACCGGCCGCTGACCCAGACAACCGAGCAGATCATCGATCAGGTCATCGTCGATCTTCGGCGCGCCGGCGTCCTGAAGGAGGGTGACGAGATCGTTTCGCGCCACGCGAGCGTCGTTCGCCATGCGAACGTCATATTCGACCTCGAGCGCTTCGACGCGGTCAAGACAGTGCACGGTTTCCTCGATGATGTCGGCATTGCATATTGCGGTCGCTACGGCGACTGGGGCTATATGTGGACGGACGAGAGTTTTATCAGTGGGGAGCATGCGGCTGAAGCGGCGCTGGTGTCGGTTGTCGCATAGGGCAAATGGGAGGAGGCAGTCAATCGATCCGAACATGACGAACCGCTCCGCGGTCGGAGTGATCGCTCTCGTGCCGGATGCTTGGCAATACGTGGTCATGTCGCGTCATCAGGTGTTGAGGCGACTCGCCAAGCACTTTCCGGTGGTCTGGATGGAGCCGCCGCCCAGCTGGCGCGCATTCCTGAAGCCAAGCAGCCCCAGCTTCCTGGCGCCGGACCGGTGGTCGGAGCCGTTCCCGTCGCTGGAGGTCTTGAGTTCGGGCTTCAGACACCCGAACTTCTATCGCCCACGCTGGCTGGCTGACGCGAGTCTGCGCTCGCGCCTGTCCGTCGCGCGCCGTCGTCTCGTCAGGCGCGGCGCCAGGCGAATCGCGCTCTACATCTGGCGCGACGAGTTCGCGAATGCGCTCGACCTGGTCGAGCACGACTTCAGCTGCTACCACGTCGACGACGAGTACAGCTTCTCGGACAAGGAAACACCTACGTCGCAACGCGAGACGGCGCTTCTCGAACGAGTCGACCAGGTCATCGTTCATTCGCAGGCACTGCTCGAGAAGAAGGGCAAGTTGAACCCCCATACGGCGTTGATCCCCAACGGCGTCGACTTTCTCGCCTTTTCCGAGCCTCATCCCGAACCGGCGGACATCGCAGCGATTCCGCATCCGCGCATCGGCTATGCAGGCGTGATCAAGAAGCAACTGGATCTCGGGCTGATGGTCCGGATCGCGCGTGCGCGGCCGAACTGCTCGTTTGTCCTGGTGGGGCCCGTGATGAACGTTTCCGGCAAGGAGGGAGAACTCGCGGATTTGCGGCTACTGGCCAATGTCCACTGGCTGGGCGGGAAGCCTGCGAGTTCGCTGCCGAGCTATGTTCAGCACTTCGACGTCTGCGTACAGTGCTATGAAGTCAATGCCTACACGCGCTATATCTATCCGCTGAAGCTCAATGAGTACCTCGCGACCGGCCAGCCGACGATTTCGTCGCCGATCGACGCCGTGAGAGGCCTCACCGATGTCGTCACGATCGCTCACAGCGAAGCCGAATGGCTCGCGGCGATCGACCAATGCCTCACGAACGCCGCGAACACGGGCACCGCCTGCGAGGCGCGGCGTGCGGTCGCTCGCGCCCACGACTGGGACGAGCTGGTCGATCGGATCGCCAACCTCTTCCCGGATGGCCCACCACTCTTCCAGGAAGCCCTGGCGGCAAGTGGCCTGTCGGCCTGACGAGATGGCTGAATGAGTGAACGCAGATTGGTCATCGGCCTTCCGGTCTATAACGGCCAGAAATATGTCGGCGCCGCCATCGAGAGTCACCTGTCGCAATCCTTCGGGGATTTCGAACTGGTGATCTCGGACAACGGCTCGACCGACGCGACCCCCGAGATCTGCAACGGCTACGCGAGCAAGGACAAGCGGGTCAAGTACCTGCGATCGCCCGAGAATCGGGGAATTCTCTGGAACCACCGAAGGGTGTTCGACGCGATAGAGGGTCCGACCCAGTACTTTCGTTGGGCGGGCGGCGACGACATCGTCGGGCCCGGGCTGCTTGAAGCGATGGTCGGCGTGCTGGACGCCCGGCCGGAAGTCGAGGCGGTAATGCCCGACACCAAGAACATCGACGAGCACGGCGCCATCATTGGCTCGATGGGCAAGGTGCTGGACCTGCAGTCCTCCGACGTGTTCGAGCGTGCGCACGACATCCTGATGGCCAGCTATCAGCATGTGATCGCGTACGGCCTGCTCCGCGTCTCGACGCTGCGGCTCATGCGAACGGGCCCCCACTACATCGGTTGGGATCCCATCTTCATTCTGGAACTGGCGCTCCGTGGCCAGATCGTCCAGCTGGAAGGACCGGTTCTGCTCCGTCGCTTTCACACCGGCTCGATATCGCGCGTGAAGACGGCGAAGGAGATGCGCAAATGGGTGGAACCGAGCTCCAAGGCCGGCATGAACTTTCCGCATTGGACCTGGGCCTACGAGCGCGCGCGCGCCCTGTTCGCCTGTCCGTTGTCCACGCGTGATCGCTGGCGAATCGCCCTGTTCCTCGCGCGCTACACGATGTGGCAAAGAGTCGCATTGGCACGTGATGTCGTGCAGGCGGCGCGACGGTCGCTCCGACTGTCCGACGAGTACACGTTCTAGGACCCGGAGCGGCCCGCATTGACAGGCGTCACTCGTCCCGACTTCGCCCTCAAGAGCTACGTCAAGACGACAGTAGCGTGCCTGGTGCTACTTGCTGTGGCGCTGCTATGCGCTCTCCTCGGCCTGTATTGGCTTCCGAAGGGCGCCGGTCCTGTCGTCGCCGCATCGAGTCTGCTCGCCGCGCTAGTTGCCGCGACGCTTTCCTGTGCCGGTGTGCTGGTTCTGGTCCGGTACCGGCGGGGCGACCTTGGCGAGCGGGATCTCTTTCTTGAGCTGAACCGGTCGCGTGAGCCTGCGGCCATCGAGGCAGGGCCGGCCGTACGCAGAACGGGTGGGCGTCGCTGGCTGGCGCGACGCCTGTTGGGGCATGAGCTTGTCGTGGGCGACCTGGTCGAGGTCAAGCCCTGGGACGACATACGCTCGACGCTCGATGAACAGGGATGTCTGGAGAACTTGCCGTTCATGCCGGAGATGCTTGCGATGTGCGGGCGTCGCGCGCGCGTGTTCCGGTGTGCGCATCGCCTGTTCGACTACCGCAAGACTCGCCGCATGCGCCACATGGAGGGCGCCGTCCTGCTGGTCGGGGCGGTGTGCGACGGTTCGAGTCACGGAGCTTGCGAGGCCGCTTGCCACACGATCTGGAAGTCGGCGTGGCTGCGACGAGTCGAGCCCGATGACGCCATGATCTGCGTGCCGGCAGCGACCGATCGTCCGGAGCCGGTCCAGGACGCCGCCGTTCTGAAGTTCGGCACCGAGGCGCCTCGCTACGCCTGTCAGCTGACCCAGCTCAACGCCGCGTCGCGTCCGATCGGGAACTGGAGCTTCATCAATTTCCTCAGACCGCTGGTCGCCGGCAACGTGGCGCCGGCGGCATTCGTCGTCGGATGGCTGACGCACCTTTTCAATGAGCTTCAGCACCATCGTCAGGGAGTCAGTTTTCCTGCTTTCGAGGTGGCCGTGCGAGGCGGTGAACGGCTCGAAGAGACTCGCTTGAACGCCGCCGATCAGGTTGTCGTTCGGCCGTCCGCGGAGATTCGGGCGACCCTGAACGATCGATTCGAGCATCGGGGGATGGGGTTCGAGACCGACATGCTGAAACACTGCGGTCGCCGATGCTCTGTCCAGGCCGAGGTCAAGCGGCTCATCGACATCGTCAGCGGTGAAATGCGCACGATGAAGACGCCCGCGTACGTCCTCCGCGACATACACTTCTCGGGGGAAAGGCAACTCTTCAATGCCCAGTATGAGCCGCTGTTCTGGCGCGGCGTTTGGCTCCGGCGTGATGAGAGCCCGTCTCCGGCGCAACATACGAAGACGACACTTGCGATCCGGGAGACACCCTCATGACCGACGACCACGCGAAGCAGATCGGCGCAGGAGTCGCCCCTCCAAAGGGCCTGCTGCGGAGGCTTGTCGAGCGGCCCTTGAGAGCAATGGGCGTGGAACCCATACCCGTGTGGGACGTTTCGAACCACGCCCACAACTATGTGCACGCCGAGCTGCTGCGCGAGCTCTTCGATGCGAAGGCGATCGATTGCGTCTTCGACGTCGGCGCATTCAACGGGCACTTCGGCAATTTTCTGCGCAAGTGAGTAGGTTTCAAGGGAACCATCCTGTCGTTCGAACCGCAGCCGGAGCCGTTCGGGGCGCTCGAGAGAACGAGCCGTGGCGACGAGCGCTGGCATGCATTCCCGGTCGCCTTGGGCGCGCAGCCCGGCGAGTTCGAGATGAACGTGATGAACAAGCTCTGGTTCAGCTCGTTTCTCGCCCCGAGCGCGGCGACGCCGCAGAACATGGCAAGCAGGAATACCGTCGAGTCGACGGTATTGGTTCGAATCGAGCGGCTCTCCGATCGCTTCGACGAGCTGGCAGCCGCGCACGGATTCAAGCGGCCGTTCCTGAAGATGGATACGCAAGGCTTCGACCTCAAGGTCCTCGCAGGTGCACTGCCGCGGATCGAGCACTTCCTCGGCCTGCAAAGCGAGGTGTCGATGATTCAGATCTATGTCGGCATGCCGGATTGGAAGGAGGCTCTCGCCGAGTACGAGAAGACCGGCTTCGCGCCCTGCGCTTTTTTTCCAGTGAGCCGAGACGGTCGGCTGCGAGCCGTCGAGCTGGATGCCGTGATCGTGCGAAACGACTGATTCCGCGCTGGCCGCCGGCGTCGGCTCTCGCGTGCGTCTCGCTCTGCGGCGCTGCAAGGTCGCGCCCTGCTCCTGAGAAACTTCGATGTCGATTGAACGCAAAGCGATATCGGCTCTGAAGTGGGCGACCGTCGCAAAGCTGGTGACTCAGATTGCCAGTTGGGCGGGAACGCTCGTCGTCGTCAGGCTGCTCACACCCCAGGACTACGGCTTGATGGCCAAGGTTGCGGTGGTCTGCGCCATTGCCGGCGCCGTCGCCGAGTTCGGTCTGGGCGCGGCGATCGTGCGCTCGGTCGACATGCCGCGTGAAGAACTGCGGAAGATATGTGGCGTGTCGCAGCTCTTCGGCGCGGGCATGACCACCGCCCTGTTCGCGATGGCCCCGCTTCTCGCCCTTCTGTTCCAGGAGCCGCGACTCGCGTGGCCCATCGCGGGTGCATCGCTGCAGATCATGGTCGGTGCCGTTGCGATCGTTCCGGGCGCCCTGGCGACCCGCGACCTGTCGTTTCGACTCCTCTCGAAGATCGAGATGGTTGCCGGCATCACCAGCATAGTCGCGACCCTGCTGCTCGCTTTGGCCGGCGAAGGTGTATGGGCGCTCGTGCTCGGCACCTTGTTCGGTGCCGTGGTACGCAGCGCCGCCCTGCTCAAATTCGGCGAGAACGTGTGGCCGATCTTCTCGGCGCGTGGCGTAGGCGAGCACCTCAAGTTCGGCTTCACGCTGGCGACCAACAGGGTGAGCAGCTTCATCGTCGTTCAGTCGGACGTGCTGATCGGGAGCGCTTTTCTGTCGACCACCGAAATCGGCCAGTACTCGGTCGCGCTTCAGCTCGCGACCCTGCCGATGACCAAGGTCATGGGCACCATCAATCAGATCACGATGCCGGCGGTCGCGCAGCAGCAGGGCGACCTGCCGCACTTGCGCAAGACCGTGCTCAATTCCCTCGGATTCATCTCGCTGATCGCCTTCCCGGTGCTGTGGGGCATTTCAGCGGTTGCACCCGAGATCATCCTCGTCTTGTTGGGATCGAAGTGGTGGCACGCCGTGCCGGCGCTGGTGATCCTGCCGCTTGTCATTCCGGTACGCATGGTCTGCAGCGTGTTGTTCACGATCTCGCTTGCGCTGGGCAACCGTCAACTCGACCTGCGCAACACCTTCGTCACTTTTGCGCTGATACCGAGCGGTTTCTTCGTCGGCGCTCATTGGGGACTCGTGGGCCTGTGCTCGGCGTGGCTGGTTTCGATGCCCCTCACCTACGCCTTCATCGTGCCGGCGGTGCTGCGGTTCATCGGTCTGCGCTGGCTCGAAATCGCGGCTGAATGCGGCCCGCCTGCGATCGCCGCGGCCGCGATGTATGCGGCCATATGGTCCCTTCGCCCGACGCTGGCGGGGCAGCCCTCAGCCGCGGTGCTCTCGGCGCTGGTTGCCGCGGGCGCCTTGGTCTATGTCGCAGTGATGGCGCTCGTTTCCCGGCGTCATCTGATCAGTGCCCGCAGCTTCGCTCGCCTGGTGCTCGGCAAGGGCGCACCCAAGACTGTCTGATCATTGCTTACAGGTTTCCGGCGGTGTAGTTCTTCCAACCGAAGTTCTGCGGCGTCGCACCATCTACCGGCCAGAAGCCCATGCCCGGCTGGCCGTCGGTATAGGTTCCATCCGTCGTGGTAGCCACCAACGCGCCGTTCTTGTAGACCTTGATCACGTTGCCGACCATCTCGGCGCGCAGAACATCGCCATCAGCCGCTGGCCCGATGCCTGGCAAGCCCGGATCGTAGAGGGGCGTGTAGTTGCCGAGCGGGCCGTTCCAGCGCACGATGGCCAGATAGCCCGTCGCCCCCCACAGCACTTCATAGCCGCGCGCAGTGTTCGGAGTGATCTTGAAGTGAAGCAGCAATTCGACTTCGTGGCTTGCCGAATAGCCTGCCACGCGGAAGACGGTGCCCTCGGCGAACTGGTTCGGCGTGTAGGTCATGAACGACGGGCTCAGATGGGCAGTGCTGTCGTTGTAACGGCTGCCAGTCAGTCCGGATTGCATGGAAGCAAAGGCTCTGCCGGGAGTCGTCTTGACGTCGTTCCAGTCGAGACCGACGGCCTTGCCATTGGTCCATTTGCCGCCTTCGCTGATCGGGTTCTCGGTCAGGCTGAAGCTCGTCGAATAGCTGGTTCCAGCGGCAACGCATGGAGTCGTGGCCGATCCACCGCCCGCAACGTTGACAGGCGAGGGGGGGCAAGGAGCCGCCGCAAGTGCCAGGCCGGAAGCCAACGCTGCCGCCATACCTAGCAAGGCCCCAAAGATGTTTCTTCGCTTCATTTCCACCCCTAAGGTTTGGAATCAAGAATTGTCATGCGCATGCGGGACCGAGCGACGACTGTCGACCCCCAGGCTGGATAGATCTTCGATGCTACAGGGCCGTCCGGGCACTACGGGACCGTCCTCGATACCACGCTCGACGGCGTACTCGAGACACCGGTCGAGTTGCGCGTCGACACCGAAAAATAGTGGGTTCCCGCCGCAAGGCCCGTGATTGTGCCCGTGGTCAGCCCAGGGTCCGAAAGGACCATGGACTTCGTCAGGTTGGTCGGGCTCGTTCCGTAGGTGATGACGTATGCGGCGACATCCGTGAGCGTCGTGCCGTCCGTGTTCTGCACCGGCGCAGTCCAGGACACTGTGGCTGAGTACGCAGGGGCAGGCGCAGGCGCAGGCGCCGACGCAGGCGCAGGCGCGGGTGCTGGAGCCGGCGCAGGTGGCCCGCTTGCTTTTGGCGTCGCAATGCCTGGAGCTACGACCGTGTACCAGTCCCCAGCAGTGTGTTGACCCCAGATCAGGCCGTCGACAATGGTGAGCAACTCCGCGCCCTGGCCCGCATAGACGTTGTTCACACTCACCCCGGGTCCGACACTGGTGCCCGACATATTGAGGCGCCACACATTCCCTGACCCGTCGACCAGGGATCCGCCGGACCACCGCGTGATTTTCGAACCGTTGGGAGAGGCGGGCGAAGTGGGCGCAGGTGCAGGTGCAGGTGCAGGTGCAGGTGCAGGTGCAGGTGCAGGTGCAGGTGCAGGTGCAGGGTAT
>JANXWR010000598.1 GCA_025351025.1 Burkholderiales bacterium
TCGGCCACAAGTATTTCGTCTCGGCGCCGATGAGCGATGCGTTCCTGGTGCTGGCGCAGGCGCCCGGCGGGCTGTCGTGCTTCCTGCTGCCGCGTTGGCGGCCCGACGGCACCAAGAACCCGATGCAGGTGCTGCGACTGAAGCGCAAGATGGGCAACGTCTCGAACGCGTCGAGCGAGACCGAGTTGCGCGGCGCGCTGGCGTGGAGGGTGGGCGAGGAAGGTCGTGGCGTTCGCACCATCATCGAGATGGTGGCGATGACGCGCTTCGATTGCATGCTCGGTTCCTCGGCCGGCCAGCGCGCAGCGGTGTCGCAGGCGCTGCACCACTGCTCGATCCGTTCGGCCTTCGGCCGGGTGCTGAACCAGCAGCCCCTGATGCGCAACGTGCTTGCCGACCTGGTGCTGGAGAACGAAGGCGCGCTTGCGCTGACGATGCGCCTGGCGCGCGCGATGGACCACCGTGCCGACCGGCATGAGGACCTGCTGGTGCGCCTTTGCACGGCGGTCGGAAAGTACTGGATCTGCAAGCGCACGCCGAACCACGCCTACGAGGCGATGGAGTGCATCGGCGGCAGCGGCGTGATCGAGGACAGCCCCTTGCCGAGGCTGTTCCGCGAGTCGCCGGTCAATGCGATCTGGGAAGGCAGCGGCAATGTGCAGTGCCTCGACGTGCTGCGTGCGATGCAGAAGACGCCGGAGGTCGTCGAGGCGTTCTTCCGAGAAGTGGCGATCGCGAAGGGTGTGAGCGCGATGCTCGATCGCTGGGTCGGCGCCTTGCAGGAGGAGTTCAACGATCTCGCCGATGTCGAGTACCGGGCCCGAGGCATCGTCGACCGGATGGCGCTGGCGATCCAGGCGGCACTCCTCGTGCAACACGCCCCGCCGCATGTTGCGGATGCGTTCTGCGCATCCCGTCTGGCTGGTGGCGGCCATCGCAACTACGGCACGCTGCCGCGCGGAGTGGATTGTGCGGCGATCATGGAGCGCGCCACACCCCGAGCCTGACCGCTGCGCGGCTCGCGGTTCGGGGCGACGACCCGGCTGAGTGAACTGGGGGGCCACCCATGGACACACTGAGCATCGGACCGGCACATCTTCAGGCGCGCTCAATGCACCGCCGCATACATGATCTTCTCGTCCGTCGCCCTCGCCGCCTTGAACTCTTCTACGATGCGTCCCTTGCGGGCAACCAGGATTCGATCCGACAGGTTGAGGATTTCCGGTAGGTAGGAGGAAATCCGACGACCGCTACATGCCCGGCGCGAACTCACGTGCGAGGGAGCAAGCGCGCGCTGCGCAACATGCTGCTTATCCGGTGGAGATGGGCAGGCGCAGCTCGGTCTTCTTCAGGATGCGGCTGCTGTAGAGGATGTCGTAGCTGCGACCGGCCTCGCCCAGCAGGCTAAGGATCTGCGCTGCACCGCGCTCGACCTCGGCGTGGCTGCGGCCATGCACCATCGCGAACAGGTTGTACGGCCACTGCGGCAGTGCGCGCGGGCGGCGATAGCAGTGCGAGACGCACTCGAGCGCGCCGACCTTTTCCCCGAGCTCGTCGACGCGCGCATCGGCCACGTCCCACACCGTCATGCCGCTGGCGATGAAGCCCAGGCGGTAGTGATTTGGCACCGCGCCGATGCGCCGCACCAGGCCTTCGCGCAGCATGCCCGCGAGCCGCTCGCGCACCGCGTCGCCGCTGACGCCGAGTTGCATGCCCACGGCCGCGTAAGGGCGCGGCACCAGCGGCAGCCCCGCCTGCGTCGCCGCGACGAGGCGTTGGTCGAAAGAGGTCAGCATCGTGGCAATTCGCGGCTTCGGCTCAGCTGGGCAAACGCAACTCGACAAAGAACTCCTTCTCTTTCGGGAAGGCAAACACCGGCAGGCCGGTCAGTGCCTGGAGGTGCTCGCAGGTGGCTTTGGCGTCCTCCGGCGTGGCGCAGGCGACGACGAACCACATGTTCAAGCGGTGCTCGCGGCGGTAGTTGTGTGCTACCTCGGGCAGTGCATTGACCTGCTCGGCCACTGCATCGAAGCGCTCTTCGGGCACCTGCATCGCGGCCAGCACGAACTGGCCGCCCGCCTGCTCGATCTGGAACAGCGGGCCGAAGCGCGACAGCACACCGTCGTCCAGCATGCGGCGCAGGCGTGCCAGGACATCCGCTTCGTCCAGTCCCAATTCGCGCGCGACCTCGGCGTACGGCGTGTCGCTGAGCGGAAAGTCGCCATGCAGGCGGCGGATCAGCATCGCGTCGGTGCTGTCGAGTGCCTCGCGGGTCATCAGGCAACCTCCGTTCTGTCGCATGTCCGCGCTCAGCCCTTCAAGAGCGAAGCGATGGTTGCGCCGGATGGCCTTGTCGTCCTTGATCCATTTCAAGGACGCGCACTCCACTTTGTTTCCACAATACGCCCATCGCAGGAGACCGCCGATGAGCAACCTCGATCGAACGTGCCACGCTGCCAAAACAGCGCACGTCGGTGGCACGCAGCGTCGCTGCTGGCGCTTGCGCAGCCGTACGACGTGCGCTCGCCGGCGCTGATCGTGATCGGCACGGTGGTCAGCCTGCACGAGAAGTTCAGCCGGCAGTCCAGATGTGACGACGCCGGCTTGACATCACGCAAAGCATGCTCGCGTAGTCCGTTCAGGCATGCGCGACCGCATGCTGATCGGCCTGCCATGCCTTCCTCCTTCTGTCCCGCATCGGCTGCGCCTCGAGGTTCGTCGCGCACCCTTCAGGGGGCGCCCCGCAGGCGGTCATGAACCTCGCCGAGCGACTGCTGCACGCGTTGAAACAACGCGGTGCGACCGAGGTATTCGGCATCCCCGGTGACTTTGCCCTGCCTCTGTTTCGCGAGATCGAGCGCTGCCGGGTGC
>JANXWR010000028.1 GCA_025351025.1 Burkholderiales bacterium
GCACGGTCGGGTCGTCGACCAGCAGCTTGCCGCTGTCGTTGACGAGCTTGACGTTGTAGGCGTCCATGAAGGTCAGAAACGAGTAGAACGAATCGCTCGAGTCGACGCCGAGCGGCTGGCCAATGCCGTAGAGGCGCTGGCCGGTCTTCTGGCGGATGGCCGGCTGGACCTTGTCGCACCAGAAGTTCCAGTAGTCCTTCCACGCTGTCGGAATGTCGGACTCCTTGAACCCGGCATCGGCGAGCATGTCCTTCCAGTACTCGATGTGCATCGTCTGCTGCTTGATCGGGAAGGCGTAGTAGGCGCGCGTCTTTGTCTGGTCGTTGTAGAGGAAGGTGGTCGACAGCGCCGTCGGCTCGAACTTGGCGCGCAGCGGGTCGATCACGCTGCTGATGTCCTCGAGCTTGCCGTCGAAGGCCCACTTGGCCGTGACCTGGAAGTCGTAGACGTCGGCGTAGGCGACGTCCGGCGGGCTGCCGGAGTCGAGCGCGGACACGGTCTTGGGGATCATGTCCTGGATCGCGTACTGCGACAGCTCGACCTTGATCTTCGGGTGCTTGGCCTCGAACTTCTTGATCGCCGCGAACAGCGCGTCGTCTTCCGACTTGTAGAAGCCCTTGACCCACCAGACGGTGAGCTTTTCCTGGGCCAGCGCCTGGCCGGCAAATGCCAGCGCGCAGCCGGCGATGATGCCGGCGATCGTCTTCCTCATCTTGTCTCCTCGGGGCGAAGGTTTCAGCAGCGGCGGCAGCCTGATTGGCGCAGCCGCAAAACCATACCGGAAGCCGTGCCAAGTCTCAATCCGGACTTAGCGAAGGTTGTCTGTACAACCCTCGGTTGCCGCAGCGCCGGAGGTGCTCAGCCGGACCAGCCGGGCTTGCGCTTGTCGACGAAGGCTTGCACGCCCTCGAGCGCCGTCTCGTCCATCATGTTGCAGGCCATGGTGCGGCCCGCGTCGTCGTAGGCGGCCTCGACGCCGACCTCGATCTGGCGATAGAAAAGCTGCTTTCCGAGCGCGATGGCGACGCGCGGCTTGGCGACGATGGCGGCGACCAGCGACTCGACCTCGGCGTCGAGCGCGTCGGCGCTTGCGACGCGGTTGACGAGGCCGCGCGCTTTAGCTTCCTCGGCCGAGATGAACTCGCCCGTGACGAGCATCTCGAAGGCGGGCTTGCGCTGCAGGTTGCGCGACAGCGCCACGCTCGGCGACGAGCAGAAGAGGCCGAGGTTGACGCCGCTCACCGCGAACCGCGCGGTGCTCGCCGCCACGGCCAGGTCGCAGGCGGCGACGAGCTGGCAACCGGCCGCCGTGGCGATGCCCTGCACGCGCGCGATCACCGGCACCGGCAGATGCTGGATCGTCAGCATCATGCGTGCGCATTGCGCGAACAGCGTTTCGTAGTAGGCCTGCGACGGCTCGGCGCGCATCTCCTTCAGGTCGTGGCCGGCGCAGAAGGCCTTGCCTTCGGCGGCGATGACGACGACGCGGGCGCTGCCGTCGGCGGCGATGGCGTCGAGCTCGCCCTGCAAGGCGGCGAGCATGCCTACGCTCAAGGCGTTGAAGGAATGCGGGCGGTCCAGCGTCAGTCGCACGACGCCGCGCTCGTCGCGCTCACGCCGCACGAAGGGGGCGCTCTGGACGGAGAAGGAATCGGCCATGACGGTCCTCCTATTCGATCGCCGCGGCAGACTTCGCCCGCTCGCGCAGCTGGAACTTCTGGATCTTGCCGGTCGAGGTCTTCGGGATCGCCTCGAAGCGGATGTCGCGCGGCACCTTGTAGCCGGCAAGCAGGGCCTTGCAGTGGGCGACCAGCTCGGCGGCATCGACCTCGGCGCCGGCGCGCAGCTCGATGAAGGCGACCGGCGCCTCGCCCCACTTCGGATCAGGCCGCGCGACCACGGCGCAGGCGAGCACGGCAGCGTGGCGGTAGAGGGCGTCTTCGACCTCGAGCGAGCTGATGTTCTCGCCGCCCGAGATGATGACGTCCTTGCTCCTGTCCCTGATCTTGACGTAGCGGTCGGCCTCGATCACGGCCAGGTCGCCGGTGTGGAACCAGCCGCCGGCGAACGCCTCGGCGGTCGCCGTGGCGTTCTTCAGATAGCCGCTCATGACGATATTGCCGCGGAACATGATCTCGCCCATGGTCTCGCCGTCGGCCGGCACCTCTCGCATCGTCTTGGCATCCATGACCGTCATGCCCTCCTCCTGCGCATAGCGTACGCCCTGGCGGCCGTTCAGGCGGGTCTGCTCCGAGAGTGACTCATCGCGCCACAATGGCCGCCGCACCGCCACCGACGCCGGGCCATAGGTCTCGGTCAGCCCGTAGACGTGGGTGATGTCGAAGCCGATGCGCGACATGCCTTCGATCATCGCCGCCGGCGGCGCGGCGCCAGCGACCATCGCCCTCACCTTCTGGGCGATGCCGGCGCGCATCGCATCGGGTGCGGCGATGAGCAGGTTGTGCACGATCGGTGCGGCGCAGTAGTGGTCGACGCGCTCGCCGCGGATGGCGTCGAAGATCGCCTCGGCCTCGACCTTGCGCAGGCAGACATGGGTGCCGCCGAGCATCGCCACCGTCCACGGGAAGCACCAGCCGTTGCAGTGGAACATCGGCAGGGTCCAGAGGTAGCGCGGAAAGTGCGGCATGGTCCAGGTGGCCGCGTTGCACACCGCGTTGAGATAGGCGCCGCGGTGATGCGTGACCACGCCCTTCGGGTCGCCGGTCGTGCCCGAGGTGTAGGAGACGGCGATCGCGTCCCACTCGTCCCGCGGCCCGTTCAGGCGAGGCAGCGGCTCGTGCGCGGCGAGCAGCGCCTCGTACTCGTGCGTGCCGAGGTGCTCACCCGCGCCGCCGTACTCGCTGTCGCAGACGTTGATCACGTGCGGTGTGCGGCCATGCTCGTCGCGCAGCAGGCGCAGCGCCGCGCTCATCGTCGGCGCCAGCTCGCGGTCGGTCAGTAGCACCGCAGTCTCGCAATGGCTCATCTGCCAGGCGAGCAGCGCCGCGTCGAGCCGCGTGTTGAGCGTGTTGAGCACGGCGTTGAGGGCCGGCACGGCGTAGTGCGCCTCGATCATCTCGGGCGTGTTGTGCAGCATCACGCTCACCGTCGTGCCGCGGCCGGCGCCGAATGCGGCGAGCGCGGCAGCGAGCCGCGCGGCGCGGTCGCGCGTCTGCCGCCAGGTGTAGCGGCGCTGGCCATGGACAACCGCCTCGAGGTCCGCGAAAACCTCGGCGCTGCGCTCGACAAAGCTGACCGGCGAGAGGGCGACGAAGTTGGCGGCGGTCTTGCCGAGGTCTTGCTCGTAGATGTTCATGGTGCGCGGGCGCGTGCGGAGGCTGCGTCGGTATTAGGCGCCAGCTTGGGTCGCCGTCGCGGCACCGGCCTGATCAGGATCAACCCGAAGTCGCTGCCAGCGCCTGATCGATGTCCCAGAGGATGTCGTCGATGTGCTCGAGACCGACCGAAATGCGCACCATGTCGGATCGCACGCCGGCGGCGAGCTGCTGCGCCTCGTCGAGCTGGCGATGCGTGGTCGATGCCGGGTGGATGATCAGCGTGCGCGTGTCGCCGATGTTGGCGAGGTGGCTCATGAAGCGCGCCGACTCGATGAAGCGCACGCCTGCCGGCAGGCCGCCCTCGACGCCGAAGGCGAGTAGGCCCGAGGCGCCGGGCCGTCCGCCGAGGCTGCGCATCTGCTTGATCACCAGCGCATGCTGCGGATGGTCGGTGAGCCCGGGATAGCTGACCCAACTCACCCGCTTGTGCGCGCGCAGGAACTCGGCCACGGCCAGCGCATTGGCGCAATGGCGCTCCATGCGCAGCGGCAGCGTTTCGACGCCTTGGAGGATCAGCCAGGCGCTAGTGGGCGAGAGCGCGGCGCCGTAGACGCGCAGCGTTTCCATGCGCGCGCGCATCGTGAATCCGAAGTCGCCGAAGGTCTCGAAGAACTTGACGCCGTGATAGCCGCGCGAGGGCTCGGTCATGCCCGGAAACTTGCCGTTGTCCCATGGAAAGCGGCCGCTTTCGACCATCACGCCGGCCAGAGTCGTGCCGTGCCCGCCGAGGTACTTTGTGGCGGAGTGGACGACGATGTCGGCACCGAAGCGGATCGGATTGCAGAGAAAAGGCGACGGCACCGTGTTGTCGACGACCAGCGGCACGCCGTGCGCGTGCGCGACCTCGGCGACGGCTTCGATGTCGAGCACGGCCAGGCTCGGATTGCCGATGCTTTCGGCGATGACGGCACGCGTGTTCGGCTGCATCGCCGCCGCGAACGCCTCGGTCGATGCCGCATCAACGAAGGTCGTGGCGATGCCCAGCCGTTCGAGATTGACGGCGAGCAGGCTCACCGTGCCGCCGTAGAGCGCGCCGGCGGTGACGATGTGGTCGCCGGGATTCAACAAGGTCTGCAAGGCGATCGCCTCGGCCGCCATGCCGCTCGCCGAAGCCAGCGCGGCACGCCCGCCTTCGAGCGCGGCGACGCGTTCCTCGAGCGCCGCGACGGTCGGATTCGACAGGCGCGAATAGACATTGCCGAAGGTCTGCAGGTTGAAGAGGCTGGCTGCGTGGTCGCAGCTGTCGAAGACGAAGCTGGCCGTCTGGTAGATCGGCAGGGCCCGGGCACCGGTCGCGGCGTCGGGAATCTGGCCGGCGTGGATGGCCAGGGTCTCGGGCTGGAAGAGGCGATCGGCCATGGCGAATTCGATCAGCCGCCGCGCCGCGCCGAGACGACGCCGGTGTTGACGCCGGCCCAGTGCAGGCCGCCGAACAGGCGCGCGTGCTCGATCTTCACGCAACGGTCCATGACCACGTCCAGTCCGACTTCAGCGGCGAGGCGCGCCGCCTCGAGGTTCTTCACGCCGATCTGCTGCCAAAGGCACTTGGCATGGATCTCGATCGCCTGGAGCGCGATCGGCAACACGTCCTCGGTCTTGCGAAAGACGTCGACGATGTCGACCGGCACATCGATCGTCTCCAGGCTGGCGTGGCAGCGCTCGCCCAGGATCTCGGCGTAGCGCGGGTTGACCGGAATGATCCGGTAGCCGTGCTCCTGCATGTACTTGGCGGCAAAAAAGCTCGGGCGGTGCCACTCTGCGGAGAGGCCCACGACGGCGATGGTGCGGGCCGAGCTGAGGATGCGGCGAAGCGTGGCGATGTCGTCGGGCACGCCCGACCTTACCGAATCGCGAACGGCCGGTCAAAGGCTCTCGGCGAGCACGGTCCTCGGACTATGGCGAGAGACAGCCGCGGCGACTCAGGCCACCCGCGCGGGACCGGGCTCAGGCGTGCTTGCGGTCGAAGAACTGCTCGTCTTCGGTCGAGCCCTTGAGCGCCGCCGTCGAGGCGTCGCGCTCGATCGTCGTCGTCACGGCGTCGAAGTATCCGGTACCGACCTCACGCTGGTGCTTGACCGCCGTAAAGCCCTTTTCGGCCGCGGCGAACTCCGCCTCCTGCAGCTCGACGAAGGCGCTCATGTTGGTCTTCGCGTAGCCGTGCGCCAGGTGGAACATCGAATAGTTCAGGCTGTGGAAGCCGGCCAGCGTGATGAACTGGAACTTGTAGCCCATCGCGCCCAGCTCGCGCTGAAACTTGGCGATGGTCGCGTCGTCCAGGTTCTTCTTCCAGTTGAAGCTGGGCGAGCAGTTGTAAGCCAGCAGCTTGCCTGCGAACTTCTTGTGAATCGCCTCGGCGAAGGCCTTCGCGTAGGCCAGGTCGGGCTTGCCGGTCTCGCACCAGACCATGTCGGCGTACTCGGAGTACGCAAGGCCGCGCGAGATCGCCTGCTCGAGGCCGGGCGTCGTGCGGTAGAAGCCCTCGATCGTGCGCTCGCCGGTGAGAAAGCCCTTGTCGTTGGGATCGACGTCGCTCGTCACGAGATCGGCCGCCTCGGCGTCTGTACGCGCGATCACCAGGGTCGGCGTGCCCATCACGTCGGCGGCGAGGCGCGCCGCGGTCAGCTTGGCCACCGCTTCGCGCGTCGGCACGAGCACTTTGCCACCCATGTGGCCGCACTTCTTGACGGACGCGAGCTGGTCCTCGAAGTGGACACCGGCCGCACCGGCGTCGATCATCGACTTCATCAGCTCGAAGGCGTTGAGCACGCCGCCAAAACCGGCTTCGGCATCGGCGACGATGGGCGCGAAATAGTCGATGTCGTCCTTGCCCTCGGACCACTGGATCTGGTCGGCGCGGGTGAAAGTGTTGTTGATGCGCTTGACCACCATCGGCACCGAGTTCACCGGATAGAGCGACTGGTCGGGGTACATCTCGCCGGCGATATTGGCATCGCCTGCGACCTGCCAGCCGGAGAGATAGATCGCCTTCAGGCCGGCCTTGACCTGCTGCATCGCCTGGTTGCCGGTGAGCGCGCCGAGCGTGTTGACGAAGGGCTCGGTGTTAACCAGGTTCCAGAGCTTTTCGGCGCCGCGGCGGGCCAGCGTGTGCTCGACCTGCACCGAGCCGCGCAGACGCACGACGTCGGCGGCGCTGTAGGTGCGCTTGATGCCCTTCCAGCGAGGACTGGCGGCCCAGTCCTGTTCGAGGGCTGCCACTTGCTGGTCACGCGTCTGGCTCTGCATCGAAATCTCCATTTGTGGGTGTCGAAGGGACCGCCGCCGATCCGATAGCGTCAGCGTAAGGCAACCGCAGCACCGAACCACGCGCCATGTCGGCAAACTACGGGATGTAATTTATCAACAGAGACAATGACTTGCAGATCATATTCCGCTATACGGGATTCCATCCTTCACCATGAGAAATTTTGCGGCATTGCAGCAAGGCTTTCTTCCGCATTATGAGAAGACGATTTTCTGATGCGAAAGTGCGAGCCCCGAAGTGGGACGGCGCACTTCCTTCTAGACTCTCTCTTTCGCCCTCTTCACGCCGAATGGGCCGACCGAAGGAGATCTCGATGCACAAGGATCCGAACCCCGCCGCCGCGCCCTCGCCCGCCGTCCCTGCCCCTGGCGCCGATACGCTCGACCTCGACGCGTTCTGGATGCCCTTCACCGCCAGCCGTCAGTTCAAGACCGCGCCGCGCATGCTCGCCAAGGCCAAGGGCATGCATTACTGGACGCCCGAGGGCCGCCAGGTGCTCGACGCCGTCGCCGGCCTCTGGTGCGTCAACGCCGGCCATGCGCGGCCGAAGATCGTGCAGGCCATCGCCGAGCAGGCGGCAGAGATGGACTTCGCGCCGCCGTTCAACATGGCGCACCCGAAATCGTTCGAGCTGGCGACCAAGCTCGTCGCATTGGCGCCGAAAAGCCTGGACAAGGTCTTCTATACCAACTCCGGGTCGGAAGCCGTCGACACCGCGCTGAAGATGGCGATCGCCTACCACCGCGCCCGTGGCGAAGGTCAGCGCACCCGCCTGATCGGCCGCGAGCGCGGCTATCACGGCGTCAACTTCGGCGGCATCTCGGTCGGCGGCATCGCCGGCAACCGCAAGAGCTTCGGCACCATGGTCGGCGGCGTCGACCACATGCGCCACACGCACGACCTGAAGAAGAACGCCTTCACGCGCGGTGTGCCCGAGCATGGCGCCAATCTCGCCGACGACCTCGAGCGCATCGTCGCATTGCACGACGCTTCGACGATCGCAGCGGTGATCGTCGAGCCGGTCGCCGGATCGACGGGCGTGATCCTGCCACCCAAGGGCTACCTCGAGCGGCTGCGCGCGATCTGCGACAAGCACGGCATCCTGCTCATCTTCGACGAGGTCATCACCGGATTCGGCCGTCTCGGCACGCCCTTCGCCGCCGACTACTTCAAGGTCACGCCCGACCTCATGACGGTGGCCAAGGGCATCAGCAACGGCTGCGTGCCGATGGGCGCCGTGTTCGCGAAGCGAGCCATTCACGATGTCTTCATGCAAGGCCCGGAGCACGTCGTCGAGTTCCCGCATGGCTACACCTACTCGGCGCATCCGCTCGCCTGCGCCGCCGCGCTCGGCACGCTCGAAACCTATGCCGACGAAGGACTCCTGACGCGCGCCGCGAAGATGGCGCCGAGCTTCGAGCTCGCCGTTCATTCGCTTGACGAGTCGCCACACGTCATCGACGTGCGCAACATCGGCCTGGTCGGCGCGATCGAGCTCGAGTCGATCCCCGGCGCGCCGGGCAAACGGGCGTTCGACGTCTTTCGCACCTGCTTCGAGCGCGGCGTGCTGATCCGCACCACCGGCGACATCATCGCCCTGTCGCCGCCGCTGATCGTCGAAGACACGCACATCGACCAGGCGATCAGCACGATCGCCGACGTGCTGATCGCCTGGTCGATGTGCGATTCCTCGACGATCAGCGGCGGCGAGAGGGCGATGATGTCGCCGGTCGTACGGACCAGCACGCCGCGCTCGAAGCACTCGCGCATGACGTCGAAGCCGCGCTTGCCC
>JANXWR010000049.1 GCA_025351025.1 Burkholderiales bacterium
CAGCGCGACACCGGCGACGAAGCCGGCGACGGTGACGGCGCGCATCAGGCGCTGCCGGCCCGGCTCGACCGCGAGCAGGTGGAAGTAGATGGTCGCGGCGATCGTCGCGTAGATCGCGACGAACGTGAAGTCGGTGACCCAGGGCCACGAGAACGCGAACGCGACCAGCTGCGGCAGCACGCCGAGCACGACGCCGACCAGGCTGGCGACGACGAACACGCGCACATGCCAGCCGAAGCTGCTCTGCCGGGCGAAGATCTTCGAGAGCAGCGCCCAGAAGCCGCACCAGAGCGCGGCCACCATCAAGGTGCCGAGCACCGCGGTGCCGATGCCGCGGGCCAGGCCGTCGGGGTCGGTATCGATGTAGGTGTTGGCCATGACCGACAAGATCGCCAGCACGGCGAGGCCCAGGGTCGGCAGCCAGCGCAGCTCGCGCGACAGCATCGGCGCCAGCGGCTGCTCCGGCGCCAGGGCGTGGCCGGGCAGGCGCAGGCGCAGAGCGGTGCGGCCGATGTGCAGGTCGAGGTCGCGACCGCTGTCGACCAGCGTCTTCGAGGTGCCGCCGGCGACGCGCTCGCGCGCCACGGCCAGGCCGTTGTTCGTTTCGCCGGCGCTGACGACTAGCGTGGCTGTGGCGGCGGCACCCGCTTGAGCCACGAGGCCGATGCGTGCGTGGTGCGCGGCGACATGCGGGTCGGTCAGCACGACGTCGTTGTCGAGGGCGCGGCCGATCGTCACGGGCCAGCGCTCGATGCGCCAGGCTTGCCGCACCAGGCCCTCGCGGTCGATCGCCTCGAGCAGCGCCGCGCCCGGCGGCAGGGTGGCCTCGGCGGGGACCGCGACGTCGGTCTCGGTCCCGGGGTCGGCGACGACCTGCACTAGCGGACCCATCGATACGCTTCCAGGTAATGCTGGGCGAGGCGCTGCGCGTTCGCGAAGCTCACCCCCTGCGCGTCGAAGCGGCCCTGCACGCCGGTCTGGCTCTGGTCGAGTGTCGCCACCAGCACCGAGACGTCATAGAGCTGCGGCAGCTTCTTGTAGGCGCGCACGCAGACCACCGCGCGCAGGGCCAGGCCGTCGCGGTCGATGTAGTCCTCGTTGCAGCGCGGCTTGGTCTGGTGCTGCGGCGAGAGGCGCACGAAGGCCTCGTTGCGAAAGCTCAGCGAATAGCGCGCGGCAAAGCGCAGCGTCCCGAGCTTCGTGCCGTCGTAGCTCTCGTGGCGCAGCGAGATCGTGCCGGTATTGAAGTCACCGACGAAGATGCGCGTGTCCATGACGCAGTCGGAGCGCTCGAAGTCCAGGCCGCCGGTGCGCGAAGGCTCGCTCGAGCCCCAGCAGCGCATGAAGACGTCGGGCGGCACCGGCACCTGGTAGCGCGGGTGCGTCGCCGGCTTCCAGCCCTGCTGCAGGAAGCGCTCGGTGAGCAGCGCCTGGTGCTTCTGCAGCTGCTCGTCGACGATCGCGTAGGCCGGGCCGCTCAGCGGCGCGGCGTCTTTGCCGCGCGCGAGCAGGGCAGTGGCGAAGCTCGCCGGCACGAGAAAGCTGACCTGCTCGCCATCGACGCGGCGCGCCACGTTGATGCCGATGACGTGCCCTTCCTCGTCGAGGGCTGGGCCGCCGCTCATGCCGCCCGAGAGCGCGCCGCCGAAGAAGATCTGCGGATAGAAGCTCCGCTTGACGAGGCCGTTGTACGTGCCCTGCACGACGGCGAAGCCGACGTCGAGCGGGTTTCCGAGCGAATAGATGCGCTCGCCCTGTGCCAGCGGCTCGGCCTCGGGGCGAAAGCCGAGCGCATCGAAGCTGCGCCCGGTCGCATCGCTGGCCCTGAGCAGGGCCAGGTCGTGCAGCACATCGAGCTGCAGGATCTGCAGCGGTGCTTCGCGGCCGTCGGCGGTGACGTAGACCAGGTCGTGGCGGTCGGGCTTGAGCGCCGCTTCGCTGACGACATGGAAGTTGGTGACGATGAGGCCGTCCTTGGTCACGAAGAAGCCCGAGCCGACCGAGGTCTGGCTGGCGCGGCCCTTGAGCACGGTGCGGATCTGCACGAGCTGCGAGCGCGCCTGCTCGTAGATCTTCTTCGCCGAGAGCGAGACCGGTGCAGCCGCGGCAGCGGCGGCGGCCGATGACGCGGCCTCGGCGGCGACCGGCGGTGCGGAGGCCGCCACGGGCCGAGTTGCCGGGCGGGGCGGCGCGGCCATGGCGAGGGGCGCCGAACAGGCGAGCAGCACCGAAACGCATATCAGGAGAGGCCGGCGCAAACTCATCCAAAGGCATTCTACGAGTGACCTGCAAAGACCTTCGGCCACCGCCGCGCCGCGGCGGCGGGTTGATCGGGGTTCGCGGCGGCGCAGGCCTTCGCTACAGTCGGCCCCCTGATCATCCCGGAGACAGCCGATGCGCCGCCGCTCGCTCCTTTCCGCCAGCGCCGCCGCGCTGGCGCTGCCCACGTTGACCTGGAGTCAGGCCGTCGAGAAGCCCAAGCTCACGGTAGCGGTGGGCGGCAAGAACCTTCTCTACTACCTGCCGCTCACCATCGCCGAGACGCAGGGTTACTTCAAGGCCGAGGGCCTCGAGGTCACGGTCGCCGACTTCGCCGGCGGCTCGCGCGTGCTGCAGGCGCTCGTCGGCGGCAGCGCCGACATCGTCTCGGGCGCCTTCGAGCACACCATCAACATGCAGGTCAAGGGCCAGCGCCTGCGCGCCTTCGTGCTGCAGGGCCGCGCGCCGCAGATCGTGCTCGGCATCAATCCCAAGACGATGCCGAACTTCAAGTCGGTGGCCGAGCTGAAGGGCAAGAAGCTGGGCGTCACGGCGCCGGGCTCGTCGACCAACGTGCTCGCCAACTTCGTGCTCGGCAAGGCCGGGCTGAAGCCAGGCGACGTCTCGATCATCGGCGTCGGCGCCGGCAGCGGCGCCGTCGCGGCGATGCGCGCCGGGCAGATCGACGCGATCTCCAACCTCGATCCGGTGATCACGCTGCTGTCGCGTTCCGGTGACCTGAAGATCCTCTCCGACACGCGCATCGTCGCCGAGGCCGACAAGATCTTCGGCGGGCCGATGCCCTCGGGCTGCCTCTACACGCAGCAGACCTTTCTCGACAAGTACCCGGCCACCGCGCAGGCGCTCGCCAACGCCATCGTGCGCGCCGACAAGTGGATCCAGAACGCCGGCGCCAGCGACATCATCAAGGCGGTGCCCGAGAACTACCTGCTCGGCGACCGGGCCGTCTACGTCGACGCCTTCCTCGCCGCCAAGGGCGCGCTGTCGGTCGACGGCATGATCCCCGACGCTGGCCCCGAAACCGCGCGCCGCGCCCTGGCCAGCATCGACCCCGAGATCGCCGGCGCGAGGATCGACCTCGCGGCGATCTGGACCAACGACTACACCAAGCGCGCCAACGCGAAGTACCCGAAGGGCTGAGGCGCCGCAGGAGGATCCGCCATGTCCGACGCGCGGCACCAGCCGGGCTATCTTCCGCTCAATCGCAGCGAGGCGCTGACCGACGGCATCTTCGCCGTGGCCATGACCCTGCTCGTGATCGAGCTGAAGCTGCCCGACCAGGGCCTGGTTCATTCGGCCGACGATCTGAACGGCGCCCTGCTGGCCTTGCTTCCGAAGGCGTTCGCCTGGGGGTTCAGCGTCTTCGTCCTGGCCTTGTTCTGGATCGGCCACCACCGCGTCTTCGCGCACGTGCCGCGTGCCGATGCGCGGCTCGTCATCCTCGAGCTCGCCGCAGCCAGCCTGATGCCTTTTTCGTCCGCCCTTTCCGGCGAGTACGGCGGGCAGCTGGTGTCGCAGGCGATCTACTCGACGAACATGGCCGCGCTCGGCATCACCGCGCTGCTCGTGCTTCGCCACGTGCGCACGCACCCCGAGCTGATGACGGTGATCAGTCCCTGGTCGCGTCGTCTCGAGCGGCGCGGCGCGCCAGCGGCCATCGATGCCGCCGCAGGGCCGGCATGAAGCCGTCCGCCGATCAGGCGCCTGCCCTCGCACTGCGCGGTGTCTCCTGCACCTTCCTCGCGAAGGACGATCCGAGCCAGCGCTACACCGCGGTGCGCGATGTGACCTTGTCGGTCGGCGCCGGCGAGTTCGTCTCGGTGGTCGGGCCGACCGGTTGCGGCAAGAGCACGCTGCTCAACGTCGCCGCCGGGCTGCTCCGGCCGAGCACCGGCAGCGTCGAGGTGTTCGGCGAGAAGCTCGCCGGCCTGAACCGGCGCGCCGGCTACATGTTCCAGGCCGACAGCCTGATGCCATGGCGCACCGCGCTCGGCAATGTCGCTGCCGGTCTCGAGTTTCACGGCGTCGCCGATGCGTCGGCGCAGGCCCTCGAGTGGCTGAAGCGGGTCGGCCTCGGCGACTTCGGCGACCGCTACCCGCACCAGCTCTCGGGCGGCATGAGAAAGCGCGTCAGCCTGGCGCAGACCTTGGTGCTCGATCCCGACATCATCCTCATGGACGAGCCCTTCTCGGCACTCGACGTGCAGACGCGCCAGCTGATGGAGAACGAGCTGCTCGCGCTTTGGGCCGAGAAGAAGAAGGCGGTGCTCTTCATCACCCACGACCTCGACGAGGCGATCGCCATGAGCGACCGCGTCGTCTGCCTCTCGGCCGGGCCCGGCTCGCATCCGATCGGCGAGTTCGCGATCGACCTGCCGCGTCCGCGCGATGTCACCGAGGTGCGCGCGACGACGCGCTTCGTCGAGCTGCACAAGGCGATCTGGGACGTGCTGCGCGAAGAGGTGCTGGCCGGCTACCGGCAGCAGCTGGCCGCATGAAATATCTGCGCCTCTGGCAGCTCGGGCTTCTCGTCGTCATCTTCGTCGTCTGGTACTTGCTGACGACGCCGGGCCTCTTGCCGAACTTCATGTTCGAGAACGACCGCCAGGCGGCGTTCTTCTTCGGCGAGCCTTTGAAGATCTTCGAGCGCATCTAGCAGTGGTTCTTCGGCCATGCCGACATCTACGAGCATCTATGGATCACGCTCGTCGAGACTGTGCTCGCCTTCGTCATCGGCACGGCGCTCGGCCTCGGCTTCGGCCTCTGGCTGGCGCTCAGCCCGATCGCCGGCGCCATCGCCGATCCCTACATCAAGGCGCTGAACAGCATGCCGCGCGTCATCCTGGCGCCGATCTTCGCCGTCTGGTTCGGCCTCGGCGTGGCCAGCAAGGTGGCGCTCGGCGTCACGCTCGTCTTCTTCATCGTCTTCTTCAACGTCTACCAGGGCGTCAAGGAAGTGAGCCCGGTGGTGCTGGCCAACGCGAGAATGCTCGGCGCCTCGCGGCGCGACCTGCTGCGCCATGTCTACTGGCCGAGCGCGATGAGCTGGGTCTTCAGCTCGCTGCACACCTCGGTCGGCCTGGCCTTTGTCGGCGCCGTGGTCGGCGAATACCTCGGCTCGTCGCACGGCGTAGGCTACCTGATCCTGCAGGCCGAGGGCTCGTTCGACATCAACACGGTGATGGCCGGCATCCTCGTGCTGACGGTGTTCGCGCTGGCGCTCGATGCTGCGGTCGGGCGCATCGAGAAGCGCCTGATGCGCTGGCAGCCGGCGGCTGGAGAAACGGAAAAACTCTAGTAGCCGCCTGTCATCCTGAACGCAGTGAAGGATCTCGATCGTCGAGCACGAGATCCATCGCTTCGCTCAGGAAGACACGGCGTGTCACTTCGACGTCGGCATCGTGAACTCGGCGCCCTTGGGCGTCGACGACGGCCAGCGCTGCATCACCGACTTCTGCCGCGTGTAGAAGCGAACGCCTTCTTCGCCGTAGGCGTTCATGTCGCCGAACATGCTCGACTTCCAGCCGCCGAAGCCGTGCCAGGCCATCGGCACCGGGATCGGCACGTTGATGCCGACCATGCCGATCTCGACCCGCCGCGCGAACTCGCGCGCGACATTGCCGTCGCTGGTGAAGCAGGCGACGCCGTTGCCGAACTCGTGGGTGTTGACGAGCTTCAGCGCAGCCTCGAAGTCGGGCACCCGGATGCACGACAACACCGGGCCGAAGATCTCCTCGCGGTAGATCTTCATCTCGGGCGTGACGTGGTCGAACAGCGTGCCGCCGGTGAAGAAGCCCTGTTCGTGGCCCGGCACCGAGAGCTTGCGGCCATCGACGGCGAGGGTCGCGCCGGCCTCGACGCCGGAGGCGATGTACGACTCGACCCGCTGCAGCGCCTCCTTGGTCACCAGCGGCCCCATCTCGGCGTCGTTCTCCATGCCGTTCCTCACGACGAGCCTGACCGCGCGCTCGGCGAGCAGCGGCACGATCCGGTCGGCGACGTCGCCGACCAGCACCGCGACCGAGATCGCCATGCAGCGCTCGCCGGCCGAGCCGTAGGCCGAGCCGATCAGGGCGTCGACCGTCTGCTCAAGGTTGGCGTCGGGCATCACGACCATGTGGTTCTTGGCGCCGCCGAGCGCCTGGACCCGCTTGCCGTGCCTGGCGCCGGTCTCGTAGATGTAGCGGGCGATCGGCGTCGAGCCGACGAAGCTGAGCGCCTTCACGTCGGGATGGACGAGCAGCGCATCGACCGCCGCCTTGTCGCCCTGCACGACGTTGAACACACCCTTGGGCAGGCCGGCCTGCTCGAGCAGCTCGGCCATGAAGATCGAGGCCGACGGATCGCGCTCGCTCGGCTTCAAGATGAAGGCGTTGCCGGCCGCGATCGCGATCGGGTACATCCACATCGGCACCATGCAGGGAAAGTTGAAAGGCGTGATGCCGGCGACGACGCCGAGCGGCTGGCGCACCGTCCAGTTGTCGATGCCGGTCGAGACCTGCTCGGTGTAGTCGCCCTTCAGCAGCTGCGGGATGCCGCAGGCGAACTCGACGACGTCGATGCCGCGCGTCACCTCGCCCTGGGCGTCGCTGAAGACCTTGCCGTGCTCGGAGGTGATCATCGCCGCGAGCGTGTCGCGGTGCCGGTTGAGCAGGCCGAGAAAGGCGTTGAGGATGCGCGCGCGGCGCAGCGGCGGCGTGTCGGCCCAGGCCGGGGCGGCGGCCTTCGCCGAGGCGACGGCGGCGTCGACCTCGGCCGCCGAGGCGAGCGCGACGTGGCGGGCGATGGCGCCGGTCGCCGGGTTGAAGACCGGCTGGCGCCGGCCGCTTGTGCCGGCGCTGCGCCGCCCGTCGACGTAGTGGCCGATCTCGGCGGTGCTGGCGAAGGCTTCTGTGGCGCCCATGGCGTTCTCCGGATGCGATGTGGCCGCCTCAGCGGCCGACGTTGGAAGGGGGTGGCTCCGCGGCGATGCTTCGCAGCGGCCGCGACGGCGTGCTCCACAGCACCGACTCGGGCGCCGCCGACATGAGCAGCGCCAGCCGGGTGACGATGGCACGCAGCGCGGCGATGTCGGTCGCGCTCCAGGCTCGCGTCGATGTCGTCTCCTCGCAGCAGACCATGCCGTAGGCGCGGCCGTTGAGCATGAAAGCGGCATCGAGCAGGGCCGTGACGTTGTGCGCGAGCAGGTAGGACTCGCGCATCGGCTGCAGCGCCGGGTCGTTCATGGCGTCGGCGCTGACGAAAACGCCGCGCTCGATCAAGGCGTTGAAGTACTCCCGATATTCGCCTTGCGCGAGGCGCCGTTCGGTCACGTCGAGCTCGCCGCCGGCGGTCTTCGAGGCGAAGCAGAGCAGGTTCAGGTCGCCCTCCGTGCCATCGAACTTCCACATGCTGACGCGGGCACAACCGATGCGCGCCATGACGATGTCGATGACGCCCAGGCGCGCGGCGTTGCGGTCGATCCGGCTCGCGTAGAACCGGCTCAGGAGTTCCTGCAATCGCGGCGCGTCGAGATCGGGCGGCGGGCTCATGCGCGGAAGTATCCGCCAATCAAGCATCGCCATGCCGGTAGCGCGGGGCTCGCTTGGCTATGCTTGCGCCGGTAAGTCACCCTGAGCGTGACCGGAGAGCGTGCGCATGTTGAGAGCCGAGATCACCCCCGACCACCTGCATCTTCGCCAGGCGGATTTCCTGCCCGGCAAGTTCGGCCTCACGGTGACGCGGATCGAGGAAGGACAGCTCGACGCGCAGCTCCTGATCGCGCCATGGATGCTCGCGCCGAACGGCTTTCTGCACGCCGCCAGCATCATCCTGCTCGCCGACACCGCCGCCGGCTACGCCTGCATGGCGCACCTGCCCGCAGGGTCGAAGAACTTCACGACGCTGGAATTGAAGAGCAACTTCCTCGCCACCGCGTGCGAAGGAACGCTTCGTACCGAGTGCCGTGCCGAGCACCTCGGTCGCACCACCCAAGTCTGGGCGGCGACGGTGTTCGGCCCGAACGACAAGAAGCTCGCGCTGTTTCGCTGCACGCAGCTCGTGTTGTGGTGAGGCCCTCAGGCCCGCCGCGGCATCGCGGCACGACGCCCGGCGCGCGGCCCGCACGGATCGCGGCGCCGCTCTCGGAACGCGACATCGATGACCTGCAGGCCTTGCTCGACGCCGTGCCGGCGCCGCTCGAGCCGCTCGATGTGGTCTCGCTCGACGGCTATCTGTGTGGCGTCCTGGTGCAGCCGCAACGCGTGCCGGCGGCGCGCTGGCTCGCCCACGTCAGCGACGGCGACGGCCGGCCGCTGCCGCCCGGCTACGACGCCGCTCCGCTGCACGCGCTGGTGCGGCGGCGCCACGCCGAGCTCGAGGCCGCGATCGCGCGCCGACGCTGGTTCGATCCCTGGGTCTTCGAGTCGGTCGACGGCGCAGCCGAAGACGACGCCATCCGCCACGCCGTCCTTCCGTGGGTGGCCGGCATCGCCGCCGCCTTCGAGCTCTTTCCCGGCGTCATGCGCCTGCCGCCGGAGGAAACGCTCGAGCCGCTGGCGCTGCTCTATCGCCACCTCGATGCCGACGATCTCGAAGACGCCGATGAGCTGCTCGCCGAAATCGACACGCTGGAGCCCGCCGTCGATCTGGCCGATGCGGTCGAGGGGCTGGTGCGCGCGACGCTGCTGCTCGCCGACGCGGCGGCCGCCGCCAGTGTGAACAGGCCCTAGATAGTCAAGGGATCGACGTCGGCGGCCCAGCGCAGTACGCGCTGCTCGGGCGCACTCCGCTCCTGGCGCAACGATTGCAGCAAGGGCAGCCAGGCGCGCAGCATCGCTTGCAATGCCTGGCGCGACACCGACTCGACCAGCATCTGCATGCGCTCGACGTCGGCGACGCGGGCGACGCCGAGCGGCACCGGCGCATAGACCTTGACGCCGGCGCTTTCGGCCAGCGTCGCCGCGCGTTCCGCGGCAGCGACGAGAAAGCCGCGCGCTGCCGCCGCCGTCTTTGCTTCGGCACGCAGCACGGCGAGGTGCGAATAGGGCGGCAGGCCGGCCGATTCCCGCTCCTTCAGCTGGGCCGCCGCAAAGGCCGCGAAGTCGTGCCGCCGCAGCGCCGCGTAGAGCGGATGCGCCGGGTGCCAGGTCTGCACCCACATCTCGCTCGGCGACGCTTGCGCGGCGTCGCGCCCGGCCCGGCCGGCCGCTTGCATGAGCAGCGCGAACAAGCGCTCGGGCGCGCGAAAGTCGCTGCTGAATAGCGAGGTGTCGGGATTGACCGCGGCGACCAGGCCGATGAGGCGAAAGTCGTGGCCCTTGGCGATCATCTGCGTGCCGACGAGGACGTCGACCTCGCCGGCGTGGACGGCGCCGAGCTGCGCCTCGAGCGCGCCCTTCTTGCGCGTGCTGTCGGCGTCGATGCGGGCGATCCGCGCCCCGGGCAGCAGAGCGGCCATCTGCTCCTCGAGCCGTTCCGTGCCGCGGCCGATCGGCGCGATGTCGGGGTTGCCGCAATCGGGGCAGGCGCGCGGCACGGCTTCGGCCAGGCCGCAATGGTGGC
>JANXWR010000065.1 GCA_025351025.1 Burkholderiales bacterium
AGCTGCGCGAGCCGATGGCCACGGTGAAAGCGCTGGTCGGCGAGAACGTGCGCAAGAGCGATCGTTGCTGCGGCGAGAGCGGCACCTTCGGCATCACCCGGCCCGACATCGCCACCCAGGTACGCTTTCGCAAGACCGAGGAACTGCGCAACGACGAAGCGGCGCTCCGGCCGATGCTTGCAGCGGCCACGGCCACGGCTGGCCAGGCGCCGGCCCGCAACCTGAAGATCCTGACCTCCTGCCCGAGCTGCCTGCAGGGCTTGCAGCGCTACAAGGGCGACCTGCGGAACGGCCTGCTCGAAGCCGACTACATCGTCGTCGAGATGGCCAACCGCATCCTCGGCGAAGACTGGATGCCGGAGTACGTTGCGATGGCCAACGAGGGCGGGATCGAGCGGGTGCTGGTGTAGCTTTCGCGCCGCACGGCTTGTCCCCGACGCTCTCGGGGCCGGAGTGCTTGGCTACACTGCGGCGGCTCCCGAACACCGCCCCGATGAACGCACGTGCCACGCCTCGCCAGCCGACCTCGATCGTCGTGCACCAGCTTTCGCGCACGCTCGAAGTCGGCTTCGACGACGGCCGGAATTTCCGCATTCCGTTCGAGCCGATGCGCATCTACTCGCCTTCGGCCGAAGTGCAGGGCCACGGGCCGGGCCAGGAAGTGCTGCAAACCGGCAAGCGCGAGGCCGAGCTCACGGCGCTCGAGCCGGTCGGCAACTACGCGGTACAGCCGCGCTTTTCGGATGGCCACGAGTCGGGCCTCTTTTCCTGGGGACTACCTGTTCTTTCTCGGCTCGCGGCAGGACGATCTGTGGAAGCGGTACGAAGGGCGCCTGGCGAAGAATGGCATGAGCCGCGACGCGCCGATGGCCGGCGCTGCCCCGTCGTCCTGCGGTCACTCGCATTGAAAGTCATGTAGAGCTCGCCATGAGCGAAACCCACTTCGGCTATACCAAAGTCGACGATTCGACCAAGGCCGAGCGCGTGCGCGGCGTGTTCGATTCGGTCGCGCCGAGGTACGACCTGATGAACGACCTGATGTCGTTCGGCCTGCATCGCGCCTGGAAGGCCTACACGGTGGCGGTGGCCAACGTTCGCCCCGGCGACAAGGTGCTCGATCTCGCCGGCGGCACCGGCGACCTCGCCCGCGCGTTCGCCAAGCCGGTGGGCGAGACGGGCCTCGTCGTCCACACCGACATCAACGAGGCGATGCTGCGCCAGGGCCGTGACCGCTTGCTCGACGAAGGCCGCGTGTTGCCGACCGTGCTGTGCGACGCCGAGATACTGCCCTTCGCGAGCGACACCTTCGACCTAGTCAGCGTCGCCTTCGGCCTGCGCAACATGACGCACAAGGACAAGGCGCTGGCCGAGATGGCGCGCGTGCTGAAGACGGGCGGGCGGCTGCTCGTGCTCGAGTTCTCCAAGGTCGCGGCGCCGCTCGAGAAGGCCTACAACTGGTACTCGTTCAAGGTGTTGCCGTGGATCGGCCAGCGCGTCGCCGGCGACGGCGCGAGCTACCGCTACCTGGCCGAATCGATCCGCGTCCATCCCGACGCCGCCGAGCTCAAGGCGATGATGAAGATCGCCGGCTTCGCCCACGTCGACGTGCACAAGCTCGCCGCCGGCGTCGTCGCCCTGCACGTGGGGATCAAGTGCTGAGCTTCGTCACGGGCCTCTGGGCCGCGCTGAGCGCACGCGGCGTGCCGCTCGGCGCGCGCGGCATGATCACCGTGGCGGGAACCATGATGCTGCTGGGCAGCGCGCTCTGGCTCTGGCGGCGCCAGCAGGCGAGTGCCGGGGGCGCGTCGTCGTCGAGCGCCGCGGCGCCGTGCTCGATCGTCACCCGGCAGGCGCACTTTGCGATTCCCGAAGGGCTCGACGGCGAGCAGGTGTTGGCGGCGGCACGCGGTCGCTTCATCGGCCTGCAGGCGGCCTGGGACGCGCGCGATGTGCCGACCCTGCAGAACCTGACGACGCCCGAGATGCTCGAAGAGTTGATGCACGTGCTGACGGCGCGCGAGGCGAGCACCAGCCGCACCGACGTCATCACGCTGCACGCCGAGCTGCTCGGTCTCGAGGAGCTGAGCGCTGCCTACCTGGCGAGCGTCGAGTTCTCCGGCCTGATCCGCGAATCGGCGGAGCAGGGCGCGGTGCCGTTTCGCGAGCTGTGGATGCTGGCCTGCACGAAGGACGGCACGCCTTCGTGGCGGCTGGCGCGGCAGCAGGCCTTGCTCTAGGCGGTGTCGGCCGCCGGCTAGCGCTCGGCTAGCGCAGCGCGGCAAAGGCTTCGGCAGCGTCGTCCTTGGCCGAGACGATCGGCGCCATGCCGAGGTCGGGCCAGGTGATCGCCAGATCCGGGTCGTTCCAGCGGATGGCGCGCTCGGCGGCGGGCGCATAGTAGTCGGTCGCCTTGTAGAGAAAGTCGGCGGTGTCGCTGAGCACCAGGAAGCCATGCGCCAAGCCAGGCGCGATCCAGAGCTGGCGATGGTTCTCGCCGCTCAGCTCCGTGCCGTACCAGCGGCCATAGGTGGGCGAGCCGGCGCGGATGTCGACGGCGACATCGAACACCGCGCCCTGCGTCACGCGCACCAACTTGCCCTGGGCATGCGGTGCGTCCTGCCAGTGCAGGCCGCGCAGCACGCCGCGCGGCGAGCGCGAATGGTTGTCCTGCACGAATTCGACGTGCCGGCCGATCGCCGCTTCGAAGGTCTTCTGGACGAAGGTTTCGACGAAGAAGCCGCGCGCGTCGCCCAGCACTCTGGGCTCGATCAGGAGCACGCCGTCGATGTCGGTGAGGCTTGCTTTCATCGGGGAGATTGTGGCCCCACGCCTACAATCCGCCCATGTTCGAGGCCATGAAAGCGCTCGCGGAACGCTCGGTGATGGAGCGGCTCGTGCTGCTCCTCAATCACGTGATTTCGGCCGAGCCGCAAGCCATGGAGCGGCTGCGCGCGCATGCCGCGAAGACCCTTCGCTTCGAATCCGAGGGCTGGCCGCAGCTCTTGCCCACGCCGTCGCCGATCGCGTTTCGCGTCACCCCGCCCGGCCTGGTCGAATGGATCGAGGCGCCGGGCGAGCTGGTGCCCGACCTGCGCGTCGCCATCGAGGCCTCGAATCCGGCGCTCGCTTTCGCCAAATTCATGGTCGGCGAGCGTCCGTCGCTGCGCATCGAGGGCAACGCTGCGTTGGCCGGCGACCTGAACTGGCTGATCGAGAACCTGCGCTGGGACATGCAGGAGGATCTGTCGCGCCTCGTCGGCGACGCGCCGGCGCGCGAGATCGCCCGCTTCGGCAACGCGCTCGCCAAGGCGATTCGCGAGGCCGCCAAGGCGCTCGACGGCTTTGCCTGGCGCGCCGATCGTCCCGGCGCGCCGCCGGCCGCCTAAGACCGCCAACGGGCCTTGGCCGCCGCCCCGATGAGGCACATCGCCCGGCTCGTTTTCATCTGGGTCACGGTTTTCCGCTTCGGGCTCGACGAGCTGGCGCTGTCGAGCTTTCGCCAGCGCTGGGTGCGCCGCTTCGTCAGCGTGCTGACCTTCGGCCGCCGTCTCTCGGCACCGCGCGGCGAGAGGCTGCGTCTGGGGCTCGAGACGCTGGGCCCGATCTTCGTCAAGTTCGGTCAGGTGCTCTCGACGCGGCGCGACCTGCTGCCGGCCGACATCGCCGAGGAGCTCGCCAAGCTGCAGGACCGAGTGCCGCCTTTTCCGGAAGATCAGGCGCGCGCCGCCGTCGAGCGCGCCTTCGGCCGGCCGATCGACGCCATCTTCTCGAGCTTCGACGCCGCACCGGTGGCGAGCGCCTCGATCGCGCAGGTGCACTTCGCGGTGTTGAAGAGCGGCCGCGAGGTCGCGGTCAAGGTGCTTCGGCCCGGCATGCTGGCGGCGATCGACGACGACATCGCGCTCATGCGCCAGCTCGCGCGCTGGGTCGAGCGCCTCTTCGTCGACGGCAAGCGTCTCAAGCCGCGCCAGGTCGTCGCCGAGTTCGACAACTACCTGCACGACGAGCTCGACCTCGTCCGCGAGGCCGCCAACGCCTCGCAGCTGCGCCGCAACATGCAGGGCCTCGGCCTGGTCATGGTGCCCGAGATGGTGTGGGAGCTGTGCACGCCGAACGTCATCGTCATGGAGCGCATGGACGGCGTGCCGATCAGCCATGTGCAGCGCCTGAGAGATGCGGGCGTCGACATCCCCAAGCTGGCGCGCGACGGCGTGACCATCTTCTTCACCCAGGTGTTCCGCGACGGCTTCTTCCACGCCGACATGCACCCCGGCAACATCCAGGTCTCGATCGCGCCCGGGACCTTCGGCCGCTACGTGTCGCTCGACTTCGGCATCGTCGGCACGCTGACCCAGGTCGACAAGGACTACCTGGCGCAGAACTTCATCGCCTTCTTCCACCGCGACTACAAGCGCGTCGCCGAGCTGCATGTCGAGAGCGGCTGGGTGCCGCCGATGACACGCATCGACGAGCTCGAGGGCGCGATCCGCGCCGTTTGCGAGCCGCAGTTCGACCGGCCACTCAAGGACATATCGCTCGGTCAGGTGCTGCTGCGGCTGTTCCAGACCTCGCGCCGGTTCAACGTCGAGATCCAGCCGCAGCTCGTGCTGCTGCAGAAGACGCTGCTCAACGTCGAGGGCTTGGGACGCGACCTCGACCCCGACCTCGACCTGTGGAGCACGGCCAAGCCCTTTCTCGAGCGCTGGATGGACGAGCAGGTCGGCTGGGCCGGCCTGATGCTGCAGCTCGAGAAGGAAGCGCCGCGCTACGTGCACCTGTTGCCGCAGCTTCCGCGTCTGATCCATGCCGCCTTGCTGCCGCCGCCGGCCAGCCAGCAGCACGCGCTCGAGGCTCTGCTGGCCGAGCAGCGTCGCACCAACCGGCTGCTCTCGGGCGTGATCCTGGCGGCGATCGGCTTCGTCGTCGCGCTGATCGTGATCCAGGTCGTGCTGAGGCTGCGCTAGGAGTCTGGGCGGCAGAAGGATCGAAAAATGATCATCCGAAATTCGACCTCTCAACGGCGCTGGATCGATTATTTCGAGGCGGCCATGGGGTCAGGAACCCCTGAAATTGCCAGTTTGTGCGGCGCGTGTGTTCTGCCGCCGAGACTCCTAGCAGGCCGTTGAAATTGGCTTCATTGGAGCAGTAGTGATTGCACTCGCCTATCGTGCTTGGGTTCTTCGTCCCAAATTCACCAAGATCTACGACGCCTTCAAGAAGCCCAAGCCCTGAGCCGCCTCGACCGCCTGTTTGGCGCCCGGGACGGGGCGACGACGGCGAGGTCGGGTCGGCATTTATACTGCGCGGTTGACTTTTCGTCGTCCCGCGAGCGCCTGCCATGCCGATCTATGCCTACCGCTGTTCGAACTGCGGCCACGCGCAAGACGTGCTGCAGCGGATGGCCGACCCGGTATTGACGATGTGCCCGGCCTGCGGGCAGGCGACCTACGTCAAGCAGGTCACGGCGGCGGGCTTCCAGCTCAAGGGCTCGGGCTGGTACGTGACCGACTTCCGCGGCGACAACAAGGCCGGCCAGCCGGCCGATGCCGGCGACGCCGCCAAGAATGGCGAGAAAGACGCCGTCGCCGGCGCCGAGAAGAGCGGCGAAGCGCCTGCGACCGGGGCCGAGGCCAAGGGCGAAAGCAAGTCCAGTGAGGGCGGCAAGAAGGTCGAGACCGCAGCCGCGCCTGCCGCCGCACCGAGCGCCGCGCCGGCGGCCGCGCCTGCCGCGCCCGCGTCGCCGGGCAAGACCGGCAGCTGAGCAGCGACCGAGCCGTGAAGAAATATCTGCTTGCCGGCCTGCTCGTCTGGCTGCCGCTCGCCGTGACCATCTGGGTCCTGGCGTCGGTGCTCGGGCTGCTCGACGGCGTCTTCGTCTGGCTGCTCAACGGCTCGCAGGCGGTGCTGCCCGAAGGCAGCCATTCCTTCATCGAAATGCTGCGCCGCATTCCCGGGCTCGGCGTGATCGTGATGCTGATCGCCATGTTCCTGACCGGCGTGTTCGCGACCAACGTGGTCGGCCAGTGGGCGCTGCGCCAGGGGCACCGGATGCTCAACCGCATCCCGATCGTCAAGTCGATCTACAGCTCGGTGCAGCAGGTCTCGGACACGCTGTTCTCGAGCAGCGGCAACGCCTTTCGCGAAGCGGTGCTGGTGCAGTACCCGCGCGAGGGCGCCTGGACGATCGCCTTCGTCACCGGCAAGCCCGGCGGTGAGGCGGCCAACCACCTGAGCGGCGACTACCTGAGCATCTACGTGCCGACGACGCCGAACCCGACCTCGGGATTCTTCCTGATGCTGCGCCGCGCCGACGTGATCCCGCTGGCGATGAGCGTCGACGACGCGCTCAAGTACGTGATCTCGATGGGCGTTGTCGCGCCGGGCGCGGCGATCGACAGGGCGCCGCTGCCGTTGCGAAATTCGATCGGCTGAGCGCCCGGCGAGCGCTCAGCCCGACGACCGCGCGCGGCTACGGCGTCGCGCGGCCAGCGCCCTCATGGCGGCGACGCGCGAAAGGAAGTCCGCGCGCCTCGCGACCCTTCAAGAAGAATGTCTGGAGTGAAGTGATGAGAACGACGTATTGCGGCCTGGTGAGCGAATCGCTCCTCGGCCAGACGGTCACGCTGATGGGCTGGGCGCATCGCCGCCGCGACCATGGCGGCGTGATCTTCATCGACCTGCGCGACCGCGAAGGCCTGGTGCAGATCGTCTGCGACCCGGACCGCGCCGCGACCTTCGCCGTCGCCGAGGACGTGCGCAACGAGTTCTGCCTGAAGGTGACCGGCCTGGTGCGCGCGCGCCCGTCCGGCACCGACAACGCCAACCTGACAAGCGGCAAGGTCGAGGTGCTCTGCCACGAGCTCGAGGTGCTCAACCCCAGCGTCACGCCGCCGTTCCAGCTCGACGAGGAAAACCTCAGCGAGACGACGCGCCTGACGCACCGCGTGCTCGATCTGCGCCGGCCGCAGATGCAGCGCAACATGATGCTGCGCTACCGCGTCGCCATGGAGGTGCGCAAGTTCCTCGACGCCAACGGCTTCATCGACATCGAGACGCCGATGCTCACCAAGAGTACGCCCGAGGGCGCGCGCGACTACCTGGTGCCCAGCCGCGTCCACGACGGCATGTTCTTCGCGCTGCCGCAAAGCCCGCAGCTCTTCAAGCAGCTGTTGATGGTGGCCGGCTTCGACCGCTACTACCAGATCACCAAGTGCTTCCGCGACGAAGACCTGCGCGCCGACCGCCAGCCCGAGTTCACGCAGATCGACATCGAGACCTCCTTCCTCGCCGAGGAGGAGATCCGCACGATGTTCGAGGGCATGATCCGCAGCACCGTTCAGCACGCCATCGGCGTCGAGCTGCCGCCGTTCCCGGTCATGAGCTACACCGACGCGATGCGGCTCTACGGATCCGACAAGCCCGATCTGCGCGTCAAGCTGCAGCTCACCGAGCTGACCGGCGTGATGGCCGACGTCGACCTCAAGGTCTTCTCGACGCCGGCCAAGGCCAAGGGCGGCCGCGTCGCGGCGCTGCGCATTCCGGGTGGCGGCGAAATGACGCGCGGCGAGATCGACGCCTATACCGAGTTCGTCAAGATCTACGGCGCCAAGGGCCTGGCCTGGATCAAGGTCAACGACTCTGGCAAGGGCCGGGAAGGCCTGCAGTCGCCGGTTGTCAAGAACCTGCACGACACGGCGCTGGCCGAGGTGCTCAAGCGCACCGGCGCCGAAAACGGCGACCTGATCTTTTTCGGCGCCGACAAGAGCTCGGTCGTCAACGACGCCCTCGGCGCCTTGCGCGTCAAGGTCGGGCACAGCGACTTCGGCAAGGCGCACGGGCTGCTGCAGGGCGAATGGGAGCCGCTCTGGGTGGTCGACTTTCCGATGTTCGAGTACGACGAGGGAGCCGGCCGCTGGAACGCCGTGCACCACCCGTTCACCTCGCCCAAGGACGGCCACGAGGACTGGCTCGAGACCGAGCCCGGCCGCTGCGTCGCCAAGGCCTACGACGTGGTGCTGAACGGCATCGAGCTCGGCGGCGGCTCGGTGCGTATCCACAAGGAAGACGTGCAGAGCAAGGTATTCCGCGCCCTGAAGATCGACGCCGAGGAGGCGCAGGCGAAGTTCGGCTTCCTGCTCGACGCGCTGCAGTACGGCGCGCCGCCGCATGGCGGCATCGCCATCGGTCTCGACCGCTTCGTCATGCTGCTGGTCAAGGCCGAGTCGCTGCGCGACGTCATCGCCTTCCCGAAGACGCAGCGTGCGCAGGATCTGCTCACCAACGCCCCCGGGCCGGTCGACGAGAAGCAGCTGCGCGAGTTGCACATCCGGCTGCGCAGCACCCAAGCGACCCAAGCCTGACATGACCGACGAGCGACGGTTCAAGATCCCCGAATCCGTCCTCGTCGTCATCCACACGGCCGAGCTCGAGGTGCTGCTGCTCGAGCGCGCCGACCGGCCCGGTTTCTGGCAGAGCGTGACCGGGTCGAAAGACCGGGTCGACGAGCCGCTCGTCGACACCTGCCGCCGCGAAGTGGAAGAAGAGACCGGCATCGTCGTCGGCGAGCTGCCTGAGCACGCCAATTGCCTGCGCGACTGGCGCATGCAAAACGTCTACGACATCTATCCGCAATGGCAGCACCGATATGCTCCCGGAGTGAACCGGAATACCGAGCACGTCTTCGGCCTGCGCGTACCGCGGCAGGTGACGGTGCGCCTGGCGCCGCGCGAACACTCGCGCTTCGAGTGGCTGAGCTGGCGCGACGCTGCGGATCAGTGCTTCTCGCCCTCGAACGCCGAGGCGATCCTGCACTTGCCGCGCTTCCAGGACTGACTGCCGTGCCCCTCGCCCGATCGATGCCGCCCTCCGAAGCGAAACCCCATTTCACAGCCAGCACGTTGTCGAGCAGCAACCTGCGCGTCGCTACCTACAACATTCACAAGGGCGTGCGCGGTCTGGGCCCCAGGAAGCGCCTCGAGATCCACAACCTGGTGCTCGGCATCGAGGCGCTCGACACCGACCTCGTCTTTCTGCAGGAAGTACGGCGCATGAATCGCGCCGAGGCGCGCCAGTTTCCCGACACCAAGATCGGCTGGCCCAAGGTGCCGCAGGCGGACTACCTGGCGCCCGAAGGCTACGAGGTCGCCTACCGCACCAACGCGGTAACGCGCGACGGCGAGCACGGCAACGCTCTCTTGTCGCGCTGGCCGCTCGGCGACATCGGCCACCACGACGTCTCGGACCACCGCTTCGAGCAGCGCGGATTGCTGCACGTGCAGGTGGAATGGAACGGCACCAAGGTGCATGCCATAGTCGCCCACTTCGGGCTGATCCATTCGAGCCGGGTCCGCCAGTCGCAGCGGCTCGGCGCCTTCATCGAGCAGACCGTGCCGAAGGGCGAGGCGCTGATCGTCGCCGGCGACTTCAACGACTGGGGCGACAGGCTCGATGCGCTGATGAAGGCCTGCGCGCTGACCCGCGCCTGCGTCCCCGGCGATCCGCCCTCGCGCTTCAACACTTTTCCCTCGCGCATTCCGCTGTTCTCGATGGACCGCATCTACGTGCGCGGATTCCGCTGCGTCGCGACCTCGGTGCCGCGCGGCACGGCGTGGGCGCGCATGTCCGACCACCTGCCGCTCGTCGCCGAACTCGCGCTGCTCTGATCGCCCGTCGCATGGCCGAATCGAAACGCGACGCCTCGGCCACGCGGGCGCTTCGGCCCGGTCATGACATCGCGCTGCTCAAAGGCGGCGAGGCGCTGTTCGCCGCGCTCGTCGAGGCGATCGACGGGGCCCGCGCCGAAGTCCTGCTCGAGACCTACATCTTCGCCTTCGCCGGCGCGCCGCTGCGCGTTGCCGAGGCGCTGGAGCGCGCGGCGGCGCGCGGGCTGACGGTGCGCGTGGTTGTCGATGGCGTCGGCACCGGCGACATCCCGGTCGACTGGAAGGCGCGCTGGAGCGCCGCCGCCCTGCACTGGCGCGTCTACAACCCGGCGCGCGGCTGGCGGCTGCTCATCCCCAAGCGTTGGCGGCGCATGCATCGCAAGCTCTGCGTCGTCGACGGCCGCGTCGCCTTCTGCGGCGGCATCAACCTGCTCGACGACTACCTCGATCCGACGCACGGCACGCTCGACCAGCCGCGCTTCGACTTCGCGGTGCGCGTCACCGGCCCGCTCGTCGCCGACGCGCACGAAACGATGACGCGGCTCTGGCTGCGCCTGCAGGTGACGCGCGAAGCGAAGACCTACGACTTCGCCGAGGCGCTCGAGGCGGTGCGCCGGGCCGCGCGGGCGGGCACCGACATGCACGACCCCGAGATCGCGGCCAAAGACTTCGACGCCAGCGCGCACGCCGTCCGGCTCGAAGGCCGCGGCCTGCTCGCCGGACTCGTGTTGCGCGACAACCTGCGCTTTCGCAAGCGCATCGAGCACTTCTACCGCTATGCGATCGCCCAGGCGAAGAGCGAGATCCTGATCGCCAACGCCTACTTCGTGCCGGGGGTGGCTTTGCAGCGCGCGCTGCTCCGGGCGGCCCGGCGGGGCGTGCGCGTCACGCTGCTGCTGCAAGGGCGCTACGAATACTTCATGCAGCACCACACCAGCCGCGCCATGTACGGCGTGATGCTGGCGGCCGGCGTCGAGATCATCGAGTACGAGCCGAGCTTCCTGCACGCCAAGGTGGCGGTGTTCGACGGGCCGCAGGGCGCGATCGCCACCGTCGGCTCGTCGAACCTCGACCCATTCAGCCTGCTGCTCGCGCGCGAGGCCAACGTTTTCGTCCGCGACGATGCCTTCGCCGCCGAGCTGCGCGCGCATCTGGTCGAGGCCGTGAGCAAGGTCGGCGCGCGCGTCGATTCGTCCGCGCACATGAAGCGTCCGTTCGTGGTGCGCAGCCTCGCCTGGATCGCCTACGCGTTGATGCGGCTCGTTCTGTTCGCGACCAGGCATCGCTACTGATGAAGCACCCACGCTCCCTTCGTTCGCTGCCCCCCGAGGGGGCGCTGCTGGGCTTGGGGCGGCCCGGCGCCCGGCCGGTCATCCAGTGAGCGACGAGGACCTCGTCGTCCAGCGCCGCGAGGGCCTGTACTGCCCGCAGGGCGACTTCTTCATCGACCCGTGGCGGCCCGTCGAGCGCGCCGTCATCACGCACGCCCACGCCGACCATTCGCGGCGCGGCCACGGCCACTACCTTGCCGCCGCGCCGGCCGAGGGCGTGCTGCGCACGCGGCTCGGCGAGATCGACCTGCAGACGCTGCCGTACGGTGCAGCGACCCTGCATCACGGCGTGCGCGTCAGCTTTCATCCGGCCGGGCACGTGCTCGGCTCGGCCCAGGTGCGGCTCGAGCATGCCGGCAAGATCTGGGTCGCCTCCGGCGACTACTACCTCGCCGGCGACCACGACGATCCGCGCGCAGACAAC
>JANXWR010000157.1 GCA_025351025.1 Burkholderiales bacterium
ATCCGCACAAGGTGCTGACCGGCCGGCGCGAGCGCATGGGCACGCTGCGCCAGCTCGGCGGCATCTCGGGCTTTCCGCGCCGCGACGAGAGCGAGTACGACACCTTCGGCACGGCGCACTCGTCGACCTCGATCTCGGCCGCGCTCGGCATGGCCGTCGCGGCGCGCATGAAGGGCGAGGACCGCAAGTGCGTCGCCATCATCGGCGACGGCGCGATGAGCGCCGGCATGGCCTTCGAGGCGCTCAACAACGCCGGCGTCTCGCAGACCGACATGCTCGTCATCCTCAACGACAACGACATGTCGATCTCGCCGCCGGTCGGCGCGTTGAATCGCTACCTGGCGCGGCTGATGAGCGGCAAGTTCTACGCCGCCGCGCGCGACACCGCGAAGAACGTGCTGAAGAACGCGCCGCCGCTCTTCGAGCTGGCGCGTCGCTTCGAGGAGCATGCCAAGGGCATGGTCGTGCCGGGCACGATCTTCGAGGAGTTCGGCTTCAACTACGTCGGCCCGATCGACGGCCACGATCTCGACTCGCTGATCCCGACGCTGGAGAACCTGCGCAGCCTGAAAGGGCCGCAGTTCCTGCACGTCGTGACGAAGAAAGGCTACGGCTACAAGCTCGCCGAGAACGATCCGATCAACTATCACGGGCCGGGCAAGTTCGATCCGGCCGTCGGCATCGTCAAGCCCGCGACGCCGCCGAAGATGACCTTCACCCAGGTCTTCGGCGAGTGGCTTTGCGACATGGCCGAGAAGGACGAGCGGCTGGTCGGCATCACGCCGGCGATGAGCGGCGGCTCGGGCATGGTCGACTTCGAGAAGCGCTTTCCGAAGCGCTTCTTCGACGTCGGAATCGCCGAGCAGCACGCCGTGACCTTCGCCGCCGGCCTCGCCTGCGAAGGGCTGAAGCCGGTGCTCGCGATCTACTCGACCTTCCTGCAGCGCGGCTACGACCAGCTGATTCACGACGTCGCGATCCAGAATCTGCCCGTCGTCTTCGCCCTCGACCGCGCGGGCCTGGTCGGCGCCGATGGCGCGACCCATGCCGGCGCCTACGACATCGCCTACCTGCGCTGCATTCCGAACATGAGCGTGCTGACGCCGGCCGACGAAGACGAGTGCCGGCAGGCGCTCTACACCGCCTTCCTGCAGGACCATCCGGCGGCGGTGCGCTATCCGCGCGGCAGCGGCGCCGGCAAACTGCCGCAGGCGGCGATGACGGCGATTCCCTTCGGCAAGGGCGAGATCCGGCGCGAGAGCACGAAGGCCGCGGCGCAGCCCGGCCACCGCATCGCTATCCTCGCCTTCGGCACGATGCTGTATCCAGCCCTCGCCGCCGCCGACAAGCTCGACGCGACGGTCGCCAACATGCGCTTCGCCAAGCCGCTCGATGTCGCGCTGGTGACTGAACTCGCGCGCCGACATGATGCAATCGTCACCGTGGAAGAAGGATCGGTCATGGGCGGCGCGGGGAGCGCGGTGCTGGAAGCGCTGGCCGAGGCGCGCGTCGAGATTCCGGTGCTGATGCTCGGCCTGCCCGACATCTTCAGCGAGCATGGCGACCCGGCCAAACTGCTCGCCCTGTACGGCCTCGACGCGGCGGGCATCGAGCAATCGATCCAGCGCCGCTTCGGCACGGCACCGGCGCTGCTGCCTGCCCTTGTCCGCAGCGTGGCCGGGCTTTGATCGGCAAAATGCATTCATGAAGCCCCCACGCTCGCTTTGCTCGCTGCCCCCCGAGGAGGCGCTGGGCGTCCTTGCGGCGACCTGGTGGACGCCGCCATGACGAACCTGATCGACGCCCTTCATATTCCGGACACGCAGTCGGCCCACGACGATCGCAAGCTGGCGATCCAGCGCGTCGGTATCCGCGGCGTGCGTTATCCGCTGCAGCTCAAGATCGAAGGCGCGGTGCTGCCGACGGTCGCCGAATGGGCTCTCGACGTCGCCTTGCCGGCCGAGCAGAAGGGCACGCACATGTCGCGCTTCGTCGCCTGGCTCGACGCGCTCGGCGAGCCGATCGACGCCGACGTGTTGAAACGCGAGGCGGCGCGCATGCTCGAGTTGCTGCATGCCGACGAAGGCCGGGTCGAAGCGAGCTTCCCATTCTTCCTGCGCAAGCGCGCACCGGTTTCCGGCGTCGAGAGCCTGCTCGAATATCAGGGCCGGCTCATCGCAGAAACCCGCGCGGGGCAGACCACCGTCTGGACCGAGGTCGTCGTGCCGGTCAAGTCGCTCTGCCCCTGCTCGAAGGAGATCTCCGACTACGGCGCGCACAACCAGCGCTCGCACGTCACGATCCGGGTCGAGCTGCTCGGCGACATTTCCTGGCGCGAGCTGGCCCGCTTTGCCGAAGACGCCGCCTCGAGCGAGATCTGGTCCTCGCTCAAGCGTGCCGACGAGAAGTGGATCACCGAGCGCGCCTATGAGAACCCGAAGTTTGTCGAGGACATGGTCCGCGACGTCGCGCTGGCGCTCAATGCCGATGCGCGGGTAGGGCGATACACGGTCGATGTCGAGAACTTCGAGTCGATCCACGCGCACAGCGCGGTGGCACAAATCACGCGCGGCTAGCCGCGCGTGATCCGCGCCCCCGCGCCAGCGCGGGTCAGGATCGCTCCCTCCCCATCCCCTCCCTCCGAGAGGGAGGGGCTGTCCCCTTCGGGGCCGCTCCGCGCGCGCGAAGCGCATCGCGCAGCAGGTACTCGACCTGCGCATTCGCGCTGCGCAGCTCGGCTGCCGCCAGGCGCTCGATCTCGGCCCAGAGGGCCGGGTCGATGCGCAGCAGGAACGCCTTCTTGTCGGGGCTCGCCATCGCTGGCGACTCGATTGCGCGCGCGGCCTCAGTTGTAGAGGGTGCCGGTGTTGACGACCGGCGTCGCGTCGTGATCGGAGCAAAGCACGACGAGCAGGTTGCTCACCATCGCCGCGCGCCGCTCGTCGTCGAGGTGCACGACGGCACGCTCCGCCAAGCTGTTTAAGGCCATCTCGACCATGCCGACGGCGCCGGCGACGATCTTGGTTCGCGCCGCGATCACCGCCTCGGCCTGCTGCCGGCGCAGCATCGTTCCCGCGATCTCCGGCGCGTACGCCAGGTGCGTGAGCTTGGCGTCGACGACGACGATGCCGGCCTGCGCAAAGCGCTGCTGCAACTCGCTGCGCAGCGCCGCCGAAACCTCCTCGGTGCCGGAGCGGAGCGTCACTTCGGCCGACTTCGTTTCGCTCGGCTCCTCGAAGTTGTCGTAGGCGTAGCTGAGGGCGAGATGGCGCAGAGCCGACTCGGCCTGCGTCAGCACGTAAGCTTCGTAGTTCTCGACGTCGAAGCTCGCCATCGCCGTGTCGTCGACACGCCAGACGACCGTTGCCGCGATCTCGATCGGGTTGCCGCGCAAGTCGTTGACCTTCAGCTTCTCGCTGTTGAAGTTATGCGCGCGCACCGAGATCTTGGTCTTGGAATAGAACGGGTTGGCCCAGCGTAGTCCGCGCTCGCGGTCGGTGCCGCGGTAGCTGCCGAACAGCAGCAGCAAGGCCGCCTGATTCGGCTGCAGCATGTAGAGGCCGCCGAGGCACCAGGCGGCAACCAGCACGGCGGCGATGAGGAGGAGGATCGTCGGCCCCATGGGCCGCGTTGCGAACAGGCCGGCCGATGCCAGCAAGGTGATGAGACCGACGGCGATGTAGATGAAACCGCTGCTCGTCGCGGCGGACCGTTCCTCGGCCGATTGCATCGTCATGACATGCTCCTGAAGGACGTCCGACCCATTCGGCGATTACCGACGATGTCAGAGTGATATCACTCTAGTAGCTTGCCGCGGCCACGTCAAGCGGTTTCTGCGGCGCCGAGGCCGAGCAAGGCCGGATCGCCCCGGCCGAGGCGCACCAGTACCGGCGCCGGGCCGCTGAGATCGACCACCGTCGTCGGTCGCATCGGGCAGGCGCCGGCGTCGACGATCGCCCGCACGATCTTTTCGTAGCGCTGGCGGATCAATTCCGGATCGTTGATCGGCTCGCTCTCGCCCGGCGCGATCAAGGTCGTGGCGAGCAGCGGCTGGCCGAGGATGTCGAGCAGGGCGCCGGTGACGGCGTGATCCGGAACGCGCAGGCCGATGGTCCGCCGCGACGGATGCGAGACGCGGCGCGGCACTTCTTTCGTCGCCTCGAGGATGAAGGTGAAGGGCCCCGGCGTCGCCGCCTTGAGCAACCGGTACTGCTTGTTGTCGACGCGTGCATAGCTCGCCAGCTCGGAGAGATCGCGGCACAGCAGCGTCAGGTGATGCTGGTCGTCGACGCCGCGAATCCGGCGCAGTTGCTCGGCCGCCGCCTTGTCGTCGAGGTGGCAGACCAGCGCATAGCTCGAGTCGGTGGGGATCGCGGCGACACCGCCGTCGTGAAGGATCTGCGCCGCCTGTTTGAGCAGCCGCTGCTGCGGATGGGTCGGGTGGACTTCGAAGTACTGGGACATGCGCCGATTGTCGGCGCGCGAGCCGATTCAGGTCGGAGCGTGGACTCGCGACTCGAGCGCTTCCCAGACCGGTGAGAGCCCTGCCGGCAAGGGCGGCAGGCCGCCGAGGTCGATGCGGCTTTCCTCCGGGCTGTGGAAATCGCTGCCGCGCGAGGCGAGCAGGTCGAACTCGCGCGCCGTGTCGGCGTAGCGCAAGGCATCGGCGGCGCTGTGCGCACCGGTCACGACCTCGACGCCGCGGCCGCCATGCGCCTTGAACTCGCTGAACAGCGCGTACTCCTCGTTGGCAGTGAACTTGTAGCGCGCGGGGTGGGCGATCACCGCCATGCCGCCCGCACCGGTGATCCAGCCGACCGCGTTGCGCAATGTTGCCCAGCGGTGCGGCACGAAGCCCGGCTTGCCTTCGACC
>JANXWR010000167.1 GCA_025351025.1 Burkholderiales bacterium
GCCGACGCAGGCGAAGGCGACGTAGTGCCGGCCCACGCCTGCGATGCCGACGAGCAGGCCGCCGGCGACCTGGCCGAGCAGGATCGCGACGAAGGTGCCCATCTCGACCATGCCGTTGCCGCCGGTCAGCTCGCGCTCGCCCAGGTGCTGCGGCAGGTAGGCGAACTTTACCGGACCGAACAGGGTCGAGTGCAGGCCCATCAGGAACACGCAGCCAAGCAGGACATAGGGACTGGCGATCCAGAAGCCCCATCCCGCCAGCAGCATGATGCCGATCTCGAGGTTCTTGACGAAGCGGATGACGCGCGTCTTGTCGTACTTGTCGGTGAGCTGGCCGCTGGTCGCCGAGAACAGCAGGAAGGGCAGGATGAACAGCGCACCGATGGTCAGTCCGGCAAGCTGCGGCTGCAGGAAGGCGTCGCTGAGCTGCAGCTGGTAGGTCACCATGACGGTGAACGCGAACTTGAACAGGTTGTCGTTGCCGGCGCCGAGGAACTGGGTCCAGAAGAAAGGTGCGAAACGCCGCTGTCGAAGCAGCGCGAACTGGTTCGGGTGTTCGTGTGCCTGCGCGGCGCGTGGGTTCTGGGCGGTGTCGACGGGGGTGTCCAAGCGGGTCTCCAGAAAGGGCTCGTCGGATGGCGCTCGAATCTACCTGATGACCTGGACTTTTCCACCCAGGCCGGAGCGGTCGAGCCAGCGAAATACCGAATCGACGGTGACCGTCTCGATGCGGTCGGTGAAGCGCTTCTCGTTCGGATGATCGTCGAAGGCGACGTTGGCGGCGAACATCCGCGCGCCGAGGCGCTTGAAGGCCGACACGTGCAGCGTCGTCGGCTCGTAGCCCTTCAGGCGCAGCCACGCCTGGGCCCGCTCGCGCGTACCGGCGTCGGCGTCTTCGCTCATCGCCAGCGTCTCGATCGCCCATTGGTTCGACTGCTGGTAGCGCTGCGACCAGGGGTAGGCGACCATGTTGTAGGCCGGCGTGTCGAGCTGCGCGACGTGGGCGTTGTCGACCAGCGTCGCGAGCAGGTGCGCCTGCGCGTCGGGCGCCAGGATGACCACGGCAGCATCGTATTGCCAGAGGTCGTCGAGGAAGAACTCGCCCAGTCCCTGTCGGTACAACGCGGCGCGCACCGATCCGCACTGGTTCAGCTTGTGCCCGACGCGCCAGGGCTTGCCGGGGCTCTCGCGATAGGCGAAGCCGAGATGCGAATGGCGAAGACCGTATTCGCCCAGGTCCTGGCCGGCGCGGGCGAGCACGACGACGTTGGCGCCAGTCTGGTCGAGCCGAGCCGCGGTGTGCTCGGCGAGCGTCATCGCGCGCACGATCGTCTGCGCCGTCGGCGGGCGTTGTTCGCAACTGCGACCGGCCCAGGCGCTGCCGTTGGCCAGGCCGAGCGAGACGACGACGGCGGCAAGCAGGCCGCGCAGGCAGCCGCGCGGCGAACGCAGTGCGTTCATCGCGTGATCCTCTCGTTGTAGAGCAGCGCGGCGCCGAGCTCGTTGGGGATGAAGGCGATCGCCTCGCTGGCCGCCGACAGCACCCATCCGGTGCTGATGGCGGTGACGACGACCGCCGTTCCTGCAGCGACCGAGGCGCTGGCGATGCCACGACCGACCAGCCGGATGCTTGCTCGCGCGCCGTCGGACGCGCGCTCCAGTACCCACACGGCGCCGACGCTGGTCGCCTCGACCGAGACGACGGTGAGCGTCGCGCCGGCGGAGAGAACGAACAGCGGCGCCGCGACCGACACGGCGATCGGCAGCATCGAGAGCGCACTGGCGTCGGAGACGGTCGACTGCGCGCGGGCCCCGGCAACCAGGCCAAGGGCGAGGGCGAGGGCCGCGGCGAGGCGGCGAGAGTGAAGCGTGTTCATGACGAAGAGTCCTCGGTCGAAGAGCAGGAAGGCGACGGGCTCAGTCCGACTCGCACGCGGCGCAGATCGACAGGTCGCCGCGACGCGCCTCAGCCAGCAGCGCTTCGTGCGCGTCGCGCAGGGTCTTGGCCAGAGTGAAGGTGCCCGACAGCAGGAAAAGCCAGCACGCCGAGAAAGGCCTTGTAGGTCGGGCTGATCTCCATCTGCACGAGGCCCCAGCCGGTGAGGCCCACCGCCAGTGCGAAGCCGGACCAGACGACCAGACCCCACAGCGGCGTGTCGACGGCCTTCTTTTCGTTGTCGCGGATGAACTTGGCCAGCGCGAAGGCGGCCGAGATACAGAACACGTAGCCCATCATCATGAAGGCGCGATCGAGATCGCGTCCCGGCAGGTAGGCGAGGCCGATGGCGCAGAGAGCGGCAGCGGCGAAAAAGGAGATCCATACCTGGACTTTCCAGGCCTTGGTGTCATGACGGATCGGTGTGGCTTGCATCGTGTTCTTTCGCGCGATCTGAGTGGATGAACGGGAGTCATCTTCACGAGGCGCGAGCGCCGGCGCCATCGCCTTGAGGAGCGTGGCGGGCCGGGCCGCCGGCGGTATCGGCGCGCGCTACCCGCGCCGTCTCGCTCGGCGATACTGCGTGCGCCACGCCCGCCATGAGCACGACCCACGACCTCGTCAACGCGCTGAAGGCCGAGTTGCGCGCGGCCGGTGTCACCTACGCCGATCTGGCCGACGCGCTCGGCATGTCGGAGTCGAGCATCAAACGCGTGTTCGCAAAGTCGGACATGCCGCTGTCGCGCATCGACGCCATGCTGCGCGTGTTGAAGATGGATTTCGCCGAGCTCGCACGCAAGGTCGCCGACGCGCAGCCGCTTTCGCACGAGCTGAGCGCCGAGCAGGAAGCGGCCGTCGTTGCGGACCGGAAGCTCCTCTTGCTCGCGATCTGCTGCCTCAGCCAGTGGAGCTTCGAGGAGATGACGCGGGAGTACCTCTTCACCGACGCCGAATGCGTGAAGTACCTGGCCCGGCTCGACCGGCTCGGCATCATCGAGCTGCGTCCGCTGAACCGCTATCGATTGAAGGTCGCCAAAGGATTTCGCTGGCTGCCGCACGGGCCGGTGATGCGCTATTTCCGCGAGCACGTGGCCGCCGACTACCTGAGCGGTGGCTTCGACGGCGAGGGTGAGCTGATCATGCTGGTGCACGGCGAGATCACGAAGAGCCTGGCCGCGACGCTGGTCGAGCGGCTCCAGCGGGTCGGCCAGGACTTCGCGCGGGCCCACGTCGCCGAGCAGAAGCTACCCGACGAGCAACGCACGCCATACACGCTGCTGGTGGGCATGCGATCGTGGCTGTTCGAGGCTTTCCGCGACCTCAAGCGGGTTCCGCCGCCGCCCTGATCGCGGGCAAAAAAAACCCCGCGCAGTCGGCGCGGGCTGGAGGCCGAGGAGCGCCGGCTAGCGCTTGCTCTTCGCCCCGATGTTGCTGTCGAGGAAATCGAGCATCTGCGTGTAGAGCTCGATGTTATTTTCGACCCGGCCGAAGCCATGGCCCTCTTCCTTCTTGATCAACACGATCTTCGGAGGATTGCCTGCTCGTTCGAGAGCCCGAATCATCAGGTTGGCCTGCTCGACGGGAACCCGAATGTCGTCGGCACCCCAGTACAGCATCAGCGGCTGCTTGATCTTGTCGGCCAGATAGACCGGGGAGATGTCGTGCGGAATCTTCGATGTGTCCGTGACGCCGATGACTGACTTCCAAAATTCGACGCCGGAGATGTTGCCGGCCGTGTCGCCCTGTGGTGACGTCAGCTGGACCTCCATCTCCGTAGGGGCGGCGCCGGCAATGCCGCACTTGAATACACCCGGAAAACGCGCGAGCGACATCAGGGTTGCATAGCCGCCGTAACTGGCACCGGAGATGCAGATCCGATCAGGGTCGGCGAATCCCTGTGCAACTGCCCACTTGGCAGCGTCTTCGTGATCGTCGAGCATTTGCTTGCCGTAGGCGCCGAATCCGCTGAAGTAGTTCTTGGTACCCAATCCCGGAGTGATCCGGAAGTTGGGCAGCACAACCGCATATCCACGCGACGCGAGGATCTGCGCTTCGCGAATGCCATAACCGGGCCGACCCCATTCGTCGGCCCGTGCGAACGGTCCGCCGTGAATGTGGACCACGGTCGGCAGCTTCTGGCCCGGCTTGTAGTCCTGCGGAAGGAAATAGTAGGAAAGGATTTCCAGGCCGTCACGCGTCTTCAGGAAGAACGGCCGCATCGCCGTCAATTTGTCCTTCGTCAACCAAGGTCTGCTCGAAAACAGATCTTCGAGCGTCTTCTTGCCTTCGTCGAGGATGTACCAGTTCGTCGGCGACCGGTCTGAAAAGGAGGTCACCAAATGGAGGGCGCCACGAATCCTCTGCGACGTATTGACCGTGTCGGGCAGCGCCCCGTCGATCATTCGCTGTATGCGTTTGTCCGCTTCCGTCAGCAGGATCTGCTTCGGCTTTTCACCGTTGACCGTGTAGCCGAGCAACTCATCGGTCACCGGGTCCGTGTCGACTTCGTCGAGGTCGAACCGCTTGTCTTCTGCGACGAGCTCGCCGAGCGTTTTTGTCGCTGGATCGAAGTGGTAGATGCCTCTCGTCTCGCGATCGGCGTTCGTGGAAACCAGGAGCGTCAGGTTGTCCGACTCGAAGTACAGAGGATCGATGCCGCCCGGCTTCGTGACGTCGTAGCGCGAGATCTCGACGAACGGGTCATCCTCGTTCTTGCGGTAGTAGATGACTTCCGTCGTCGTATTCTTGATCTCGGCGGTGACGACGCGCGGGACGCGGTTCCTGTCGAGTAACCAGCCGTTTGCCAGCGCCGGACGCGTACCGGTCAACAGCGTCGTGCGGCCGGTGACTATGTTCAGTCGGTAGACATCGTAGGAATCGGCGTCGCGAAGATTGGCCTCGACAATGACTTCGTCGTCGCTCCCCGGAATGGTTCTCAGGACGCGCATCGGACGGTAGACCCGTTGTCCGTTGCGGCGCAGCTCCTGCACGGTCGGCGAGAGTCGGCGCGATTCCTTGCCGTCGCGGCTGACCATGAACAGGCCACCGCCCAGAAACTGGCCAGGCCCGGTCGGCGAGCTCTGCTGTCCGAGCGTGAAGATCAGCCGATCGTTGCCTACCCACCGTATTCCCAACACATCGAAGTTGTCGAAGCTCGTCAGCGCCGTGCCCTTGCGCGTGTCGAGGTCGACGACGGCAAGGTTCAAGCGGCCGTTGATCGGAATCGTGACGGCGAAGTACTTGCCGTTGCGCGAGATATGGGGCGACGAGTAGGCCGGCAGACGCATGTACTCCTCGAGCGGCGCTGGCTCGGCTTTCGCGGCCTGTGCGAGCGTGGCTTGCCCATGCGTCGTGCCTGCGAATACACAGGCGCTCAATGCGACCAGTGCAGGCAGAACTGTCTTGAGAATCATTGGAACTCCCATCGAAAGAAAAAGATGCTGCTCGCGCCCCGGACTGAAAGCGAAAAAGGCCGATCCGAGATTGCGCTGCGGACCCTGGCGAACCTGCCAGCGGGGCTTTCGAACAAGGCCAAGTGGCCGGAACATCTTTGCGCATGATCGAGAAAAAAAGCCCCCGAACGGGATGTTCGAGGGCTCGACTTGAGTGATCGGCGTCGCGGCGGGTGACCGCCGCGACAGAGCCTCACATCTTGTAGGTCAGGTTGACGCGGTACAGACGACCGCGGGCATCGAACTCGCTGAAGTCGTACAGGAAGGTGCCGCTGAAGCCCGGATCGTAGGGAGGCTTGCGATCGAACAGATTCACGATCGAGCCGCTGACGGAAAAGTTCTTGTTGATCTGGTAGCGGCCGAAAATGTCAAACGTGTAGTAGTCCGGAATCTTCGGCTGGTAGGTTCCGGTCTGGAATGCTGGCGGCTGCGCGGTGAAGTACGAGGGCGGCAACGATTCCTGGCGCCAGCCCTTGATGTAGTTCCAGCGGCCTGTGAAGGAGAACGCGGCGTAGTCCCAGTCCAACGAAGCGGAAGCCTTCAGCCGCGGGATGGTGTTGGAGCCCGCGTTGGAGTCGTTCGTACTGACGCCGTCCTCCTCGAACTTGATGACGTAGTTCGCGTCGAGGTGGCCGGTGAACTTGCCAACGGACGCCGTCGGAACCGCGTAGCTCAGGTCGATGTCCAGGCCGCTCGTCACTCTCGACGAAAGGTTCTGGTAGCCGGACAACACCGTGACGATGGAGTTGTCCGCCGGATCGCGAAGTACGTTCGGCGACGATGGGCACGGCGGATCGGTCGGAAGGACCGGCGGATTCGGGCACGAGGCGTCCACGACCTGCTGGAACGAGGGGGCGGCGACGATGTTGTTCCAGCGGATGCGATAGAAGTCGAGGCTCGCGCTGGCGTCCTTGGTCGGCTGGAACACGATGCCGTAGTTCAGGCTCGTCGACTTCTCGGCCTTCAGCTTCGGGTTGCCCGCGAACACGCCCGAGATGTTCGCGATGTTGCCCGTCTGCGGATCGATCACTTGCGTGAAGAAGGTCGCTTGCGACGGCGAGATTTCCGGCAGGCTCGGCGCGCGGAAGCCCCGGCCGTAGTTGGCGCGCAGAGCGATCATGTCGGTCGGGGTGTACTTGAGGCCCACCTTGGGCGTGGCCGAGCCGCCATAGTCGCTGTAGTGGTCGTACCGGCCTGCTAGCTGCATCTCCAGGTTCTTGAGGATGGGAAGCCGCAACTCGGCATAGATCGCCTCGCTGCTGCGCGCCCCATCGGTAGCCGTGCTGCCCTGGCCGAGGATGTTGCCGGCTGTCGACTGGGGATCCGGCCGGTCCTTCAGCGACTCGTGCCGGAATTCGGCGCCGATTGCCAGCCCGAGCGGGCCGCCGGGCAGCTTCCATTGCTGGAACTCCGTGCTGGCCTTGGTGTCGACGAAGTACAGCGACGACGTCGCCTCGCGATTCGAGTTGACGCGCAGACTGTTGCGCACCGCCGCCGAGTTCTGTGTGAAGTCGTCGAGGTTGTACGTGCTCGAGGTTGACCTCGGCACAGGGGGCTGGGACGTCGTCGGCACGCCGAACGCCGCACTCACTCCGGAAAGGGTCAGGCCGTTCTCGCTGATGGCCGTAACCTTGTTGCGCGAGTAGCCCGCGGCGCTGTCCAGGTCCCAGTTCGCCACGGTGTAGGTCAGGCCGGTGACAAGTCGGCCGGTGTCGGACGTGACGTTGTTGTTGCGCGTTCCTATGTCGCCCAGCACACCGCTGTAGCGCGCGTCGGTCGGGAACGGATTGCCCGCCACGCCGGGCGCGAAGTTGACGTTGTAGGTGAAGGGAACCAAGCCGGCCGGGGTGGGCTTCAGACCGGTGGTTCCGGCGAAAAACGGATCCTGGAAGGTCGAGAACGACTTGACGCGGCTCAGGCCGAGCTCGACGTAGCCCGTGATCGTCGACGAGAACTCGTAGGTTCCTCGACTCAGGAGGCCGATGCGATCGGTCTTCGGCTCTGCCGTGAACTGGTCGTTGAAGTCGTGCGAGCAGAACGTGTTGGTGGCGGCGCCGACGGCTGGGTTGGTCGTCAGGCCCTGCGCGAGTGCGTCCGTTCCGGTGATGACTTTGCCAGGACACGACGAGCTCGCCTTGAAGGTATTGGTCACGCGGCCGGTCGCCGGGTTGAGCAAACGCCATGTGCCGCCACCGGTCAGCGACGTGAAGTTGCGACCGCCGGGATAGCTGCGGAAGTCGCGCGTCTTGCCGAACGGTGTGTCGGACAGTTCGATCAGGTCCCGATGGTAGAAGTCGAGAACGCCGAAGACGTTGAACTTGTCGGCGCCGAGGTCGCCGAATCCACCCGTCAAGGTGCCGTTGTATTCGTTCTTGCCGCTGGCGCGGCCACCGCCGCCGCTGACTTCGAAGCCCTTGTAGTCCTTGCGCAGGATAATGTTGACCACGCCGGCGATCGCGTCCGAGCCGTAGATGGCCGAGGCGCCGTCTTTCAGGATCTCGACGCGCTCCACCGCGCTGGTCGGAATCGAGTTCAGGTCGACAAAGCTGTCTTGCAGGTTCTGCGCGAAGCCGTAGCTGCTGGTGCGCCGACCGTTGATCAGCACGAGGGTCGTCTTTTCGCCCAGGCCGCGCAGCGAAATGCCGGAGGAGCCGGGCGCAAAGCTGTTCGTGAAGTTCTCGGCGAAGGCGCCGCCGGTATTGGCGGGGATGTGTTGCAGCACGTCGGCGATTGTTGGCTGGCCGGAACGCTGGATCTGGTCGCGCGTGATGATCTGAACCGGGGCTACCGATTCGGCATCGATCCGCTTGATGTTCGAGCCCGTGACCTCGACTCGTTGCAGCGTTTGTGGTTGCGGCGGCGTCGGTTGTTGCTGCTGGGCCACGGCATTCGCGGCGAGGCCTCCCGCACATATGGCCGCTACGGCCAGACTGATCTGTTTATGTCGAAACATCGTTTCCTCTTACGGTCGGTGGATGGCGGCACGCGCCGACAGGATCTCCCCGGTGCAGATCGTGCACAGACGAGCGCCAGAGCACAGGCGCAATCGGTCGTGCGCCCGGGTTCACGAAGCGATCTTCACCAGCGTGTTCGTTACGGTCACTTCGGGGAGACTCAGCTTGGCAAGTCAGTAACAAGGGTGTAGGTAACTTTACGAGGGCGAGACAATTTCATGACACCCGTTTGCAAGGAACGGGCCAATCGGTGCGCAGGACCCGCGTTCACCCAGGCCGGAGCGCCGGCGCTGCTGGCGCTGAAGTAGCGCCTGGATGGGTCTGGCCGCCGAAGAGCGGCTCAGGCGTCGACGCGATCGAGCACGTAGTGGGCGCCGTCGTATTGCCCGAGCACGTCGACGAGCCAGGGCAGCACGCCCGCGAGCTGCGCATGAAGCGCATGCGGCGGATTGACGATGAACATGCCGCTGCCGGCCAAGCCGAAGCCTTGCGCGTCGGGTTGCTGCACGCTCAGGCGCACATGCAGCCAGGCCTTTGGCGCGACCGCTTCGAGCCGCTTCGGCAAGCCGGCTGCCTGTACCTTGCTGACCTGCGGATACCAGACCAGGTAGACACCTTCGGCAAAGCGCGCCAGCGCTTCGCGCAAGGTCGCGACAACGCGCGGGTAGTCGCCGTTGCCCTCGTAGCTCGGATCGATCAGCACGACGCCGCGCCGGCTCGACGGCGGCAGCTGCGACTTCAGGCCGGCGAAGCCGTCGCCGTCGTAGGCGATGGCGTCGGGCGTCGCCGCCAGCGTGGCGCGCAGGATCTTCTGTTCGGTCGGGTGCAGTTCGAAGGCGCGCAGCTGATCCTGGCGGCGCAGCAGCATCTGCGCCAGCGCCGGCGAGCCCGGGTATTGCGCCAGTACGCCGTCGGGGTTGAAGCGGCGCACCAGCTCGACATAGTCGGCGACGAGCTCGGGCAGGTCCGTGCGCGTCCACAACAGGCCGATGCCGCGCTCGTACTCGCCCTTTTTCTGGGCGTAGCGCCCCTCGAGCGAATAGCCGCCGGCGCCGGCGTGCGTGTCGACGAAGCGATAGCCCTTCGGTTTCGCGTTCATGTGGCGCAGCACGAGCATGAGCACGATGTGCTTCAGCACGTCGGCATGGTTGCCGGCGTGAAAGGCGTGGCGGTAGGCGAGCATGGCGGGTTCTGACCTTGGACACCTAATGTAGAGCCCGCCCGTGCGCGGGCGCGGCGCGGCGGGCGGGTCAGGCTGCGGCGGCGCGGCGCATGCGGGCGCGAAACAGCTCGGTGATGCCGACCTGGCGCGGCCCCGGCTCGAGCGCGAAAGACTGTCCGGCGGCGATCGTTCCCGGCACGCGCACGGCGAGGTAAGCGCCGCACCAGGCGCTCTCGATCATCAGCTTGGCGGCATGCCGAAAGCCCATCGCCGCGACGAACTTGTAGCAGGGAAAGCGCGGCTCGCTGACGGCCAGCTGGCAACCTGGAAAGTGCAGCACGTCCCCGATCCAGAGGTCGCTTTCGACGACGCCCTGGAGCGTCAGGTTTTCGCCGAGCGAGCCGGACGGCAGCTGTTCGTCCCAGAGCGCCACCTGGGCCTGGGCCCGCACCGTCTTCCAGAACGGGTAGTGCTCGCTCGGGTAGGCATAGACGGCCTTGCCGAGTCCGCCGTGCACGGTCAGGTCGGCCTGCTCGTCGCCCTCGATGCCGAGCGGCAGGACGGCGCGCTCGCCGTCGACGGCGCGTTTGCCGATCGCCGTCATCACCTTGCGGCCGTTGATCGCCACCGCCTGGGCGCGCGCCACATTCAGGCTGAGAACCGTGCCCTGCTTCATCGAGGCATCGGCTCAGCTCGGCGCCGCGTAGCCGCGGTGCGAGGCGACGACGGCGTGGCCGCGCCGGCCGGCGATCCAGTCGACGAAGATCCTGCCCGCCGGATGGGTGGCGCGAAACGCGCGCATGGCGCGCACCGATTCGGCGAGCTTCGGGTCGCCTTCGGCCAGCACTACCAGTGGCGCGCCGCCGGCCGCCGACCAAGCGCCGCGCTCGACGAGCGCGTAGGCACCCCGGGCGCGTACGCGGGCGACAAATCCGCCGGTCGCCGGCGTGCTCACATACCAGGGCGCGAGCGGCTCGATGGCGGCGGCGCGCCAGAGCGCCTGCTCGGCCACATGGGTTCCCGAGCCATCGCCCGGCGAGAGGAAGACGAGGCTGTCGGGCGCCGCCGCGGCCAGCTCGAGAATCTGCGCCAGCACCTCGGCGCCGCTGTGCGACGCGGGCGGCGGCTTGCCGCGAACGCGCGGCGCGGGGCCGACGAGCACGAACTCGCCGACGGCGATCGAGCGCCGGTCGTGGACGAGGCCTTGCTCCTCGAGCGCCGCCTCGGCGCGCGGCGCGTTGGTCAAGGCGGCGTCGAGCTCACCCTCCTTTAAGGCCTCGAGCACGGCCAATGCCGGGCCGCCGACGAGCTTGACGCCGATCCCGGTGTCGCTGCTGAAGGCGCGCTGCAGGCTCGCCCCGAGCCCCGACTCGACCAGCGCATAGTCGACGCCCAGGCGCAGCGGCGCAGTCGCGGCCAGCGAGCCCTGCGCCCGCACTGTCGGCGCGCCGACCAGCGCGAGACCGGCCAGGAGCAAGGGGCGACGCAGCATCGGTCCATTATTGCGGCGGCCGCGCACGGACGCGCGGTCGAAAGGGGGTTCGACCGCCCGCTACACTCGCGCAACTCACCGAGCAGGACGCCGCAGGGTCCGCCAGCGCCGCATCGACGCTCCGAGCCGCGGCGAACGAGACACCCGCCCGAACGAAAGCAACGCGCTGAAGTTTTCGCCGCCGCGATGCCGGCTGGCCGCGCGCGCCAAAAAGATCATTTTCGACGACTGGACCTTTCCATGAACCGACCCCTGGCGCACGGCGCGGCGATCGATCCGCCGCTCTATCTTCGCCACCGCAAGCTCGCCGAATGGGTGCGCGAGATGGCCACCCTCAGCGAGGCCAGCGACGTGCACTGGTGCGACGGCAGCGAGGCCGAGTACGACCGGCTCTGCGCCAGGCTCGTCGCCGCCGGAACCCTGCGGAAGCTCAATCCGGAGCTGCGCCCGCACAGCTTTCTGGCGCGCAGCAGCGCCAGTGACGTCGCTCGCGTCGAAGACCGCACCTTCATCTGCTCCGAGCGGCGGGAAGACGCCGGCCCGACCAACAACTGGATGGCGCCCGCGGCGATGCGTGCCCTGCTGCAGACCGGCCAAGCCGACGGCACGCCGCCGCTCTTCAAGGGATCGATGCGCGGCCGCACGATGTACGTCGTGCCGTTCTCGATGGGGCCGCTCGGCTCCGACATCGCCCACATCGGCGTCGAGTTGACCGACAGCGCTTACGTCGCCGTGAGCATGAAGGTCATGACGCGCATGGGCCGCCCCGTGCTCGACGTGCTCGGCGCCGACGGCCACTTCGTTCCTTGCATGCACACGGTGGGGGCGCCGCTAGCGAGCGGCGAGAAAGACGTCGCCTGGCCCTGCAACCCCGTCAAGTACATCGTCCACTATCCCGAGACGCGCGAGATCTGGAGTTACGGTTCGGGCTACGGCGGCAACGCCCTGCTCGGCAAAAAATGCTTCGCCCTGCGCATCGCTTCGGTGATGGGCCGCGCCGCCGCCGACAAGGCGACGGGCAACCCCGGCTGGCTGGCCGAGCACATGCTGGTGCTCGGCGTGACCTCGCCCGAGGGCAGGAAGTACCACGTCGCCGCGGCGTTTCCGAGCGCCTGCGGCAAGACCAACTTCGCCATGCTCATCCCGCCCGCGGCCCTCGGCCACTGGACGGTGACGACGATCGGCGACGACATCGCCTGGATCAAGCCGGGCAAGGACGGCCGGCTTTACGCGATCAACCCCGAGGCCGGCTACTTCGGCGTCGCCCCGGGTACCAACGAGAAGACCAATCCGAACTGCATGGCGAGCCTGCGCCGCGACACCATCTTTACCAACGTCGCGCTGACCGACGATGGCGACGTCTGGTGGGAGGGCATGACCGAACAGCCGCCAGCGCATCTGATCGACTGGCAAGGCCGTGACTGGACGCCGGCGCTGGCGCGCGAAAGCGGAGCTAAGGCGGCGCATCCGAACGCCCGCTTCACTGTCGCCGCAACTAACAACCCGGCGCTCGACGCCGCCTGGGACTCGCCGCAGGGCGTGCCGATCGATGCCTTCATCTTCGGCGGCCGGCGCTCGACCACGGTGCCGCTGGTCACCGAAGCGCGCGACTGGACCGAGGGCGTCTACATGGCCGCGACGATGGGCTCGGAGACCACCGCCGCCGCCACCGGTGCCCAGGGCGTGGTGCGCCGCGATCCCTTTGCCATGCTGCCTTTCATGGGCTACAACATGAGCGAGTACTTCCGTCACTGGCTCGACCTGGGGTCTGCGCTGGCGGCGCGAGGCACCATCTTGCCGAAGATCTTCTGCGTCAACTGGTTCCGAAAAGGCGCCGACGGCAAGTTCGTCTGGCCCGGTTACGGCGAGAACATGCGCGTGCTCGAGTGGATCGTGCATCGCGTCGAAGGCACGGCCGAGGGCGAGCTCAATGCCTTCGGCACGACGCCGCGCTACGACGACCTCGACTGGTCCGGCCTGACTTTCGACCGCGCCAGCTACGCGCGGGTGACCGACCTCGACACCGCCAGCTGGGCTGGCGAGCTGGAGCTGCACGACGCCCTGTTCCAGCAGCTCGCTTACCGCTTGCCCGACGAGCTGCCGCAGGTGCGCCAGCGCATCGCCGCGCGGCTGGCCGGCTGAGCCGCGACGTCCGCGCGCGCTTCATCGTGGCTCTTCCCGAATCGGCGCCGCCGTCGCGGCCGCCCCTTGCCGCCTCGGCGCAGGATCTGAGCGACGCCGAGTTCGCCGAGCTCGACGAGCTGCTCGCCGGCATTCCCGAGCCGCTCGAGCCGCTCGATGCGGTCATGCTCGACGGCTTTCTCGCCGGCGTCATCGTCCAGCCCGAGCTGATCGCCACTGAGCGCTGGCTGCCGCACGTCTTCGACGCCGGCGGGCACCGCTGGGGCGAAGCCGAGCCGACACCCGAGCAGGCGCGCGCCCGCGAGCTGATCGCGCGGCGCCATACGGCGATGAATCGCTCGCTGGCCGAATTCGGCGGCTTCGACCCGCTTATCCTCGAGCCGGCCGAGGCCGACGAGAGCACGCCGCCGCCCGACCGTCCGGAGGCACCGGCCCTCGATGCGACTACGCGCGCGATCCTGCCCTGGGTCGCCGGCTTCGAGTTCGCCGCCAGCATCTTCCCCGCAATGTACGAGCTCGACGACGACGCCGTGGCGACGACGCTGACGCGGCTCTATCGCTTCCTGCCCGCCGAAGGCGACGAGGAAGAAGCGACCGCTGCCCTGCTTGCCAGGGAGCATCCGATCGCCACGCTCGACGCGGCGATCGAGGAAGTCGTGGCCTGCGTCGGCGAGCTCTACGACCTGACCGCGCCGCTGCGCTACCAAGTCGAGGCCGTGCGGCGTGCCGCACCGAAAGTGGGCCGCAACGACCCGTGCCCGTGCGGCAGCGGACGCAAGTTCAAGGTCTGCCACGGCGCAGGCGCCTGACGCGGCTTCGCTCCGCGGCACCGCCCTTACGCCACGCTGCACCAGACAGATGCGGCTGCAGTTGCTCTCGGATCTCCACCTCGAGACCGAGCAGTTCGACCCTGAGCCCGCGCCCGGCGCGGAGCTGCTCGTCCTCGCCGGCGACATCGACAGCCGGTGGCTCGGCCTCGAACGCTTCGCCGGCTGGCCGCAGCCGGTCGTCTTCATCGCCGGCAACCACGAGTACGACGGCCGCGACCTCGAGACCGCGATGCCGGCGCTGCGCCAGCGCTGCGGCGAGCTCGGCATTACCCTGCTCGAGCGCGAAAGCCTGATCGTCGCCGACGACCGCGGCCGCAAGATCCGCCTGCTCGCGACGACGCGATGGAGCGACTTCGATCTGTTCGGCGCCGCCGGCCGGGCCAAGGCAATGCGCGCCGGCGCCTATTTCATGGACCTCATGCAGGCAAGGTGCGGCGAACGGCCGTTCGACGTCGATGCCGTTCGCGCCGAAGCGCTGGCCTGCCGCGCATGGCTCGAGGCCGAGCTGATGCGGCCAGCGGCCGGCTGGCAGCGCACCGTCGTCGTCACCCATTTCGCGCCGAGCCTGCGCAGCGCCGACCCGCGCTATGGAGCGCGCAGCGGCACAGCGAGCTTCTGCAATGCCGACGACGACCTGATTCCGCGTGCTGACCTCTGGATCCACGGCCACCTGCACTGCCCGCAGGACTATCGCGTCGCCCGCGCCGGCGGCTCGGCCCGCGTCGTCTGCAACGCGCGCGGCCATGCGCGGCGCGGCGAGGCAGAGGGCCACGTGCCGCAGCTGGTTCTCGAGATCTGAGCCGCCGCGCTGGTGGCGCTGGCGCCGGCGCTACAGCGTCGAGCGACGGCGCAGGCGCAACTCGAAGCGGGTCGGTGCCGCCGCCTCGCGTTCGGCCGAGTCACCCAGCGACTCCGGCTCGAGCGTGGTGATCGCGTCGAGTCCGAACGCCGTGCCCATGTCGGCCGGGTCGCTGCCATGACGCTGCGTCGCGCGACGCGTTGTCAGCGCGAGCAACCAGCGGGCACCGGCCATCAGGTTCATCGGCCTCTCCGAAGCGAACAATCGCGGCGACGAGTATCGGCCGCGGCAGCCGCGGCGATTCGCGAACGAACCGCCCGAAAGCGCAACAGTTCGCAGCATTCGTTGCAACGTCGGAGAAGCCCGGCCGGTTTACCAGTCGCCGGCGTATTTGTTGCCGTTGGCCTTGTAGCTGGCGACCGCCTTCTTCAGGTCTTTGTATTCCTCGCATGGCAGGAAGCAGGCTTTGTCGAGCGCGGCCAGCCGTTTCTCGGCCATCGGCAGGTTGCCGGTCATGAGGTAGAGCTCGCCGGAGTACTCGAGCGCGCCGCGGTGCTTGGGATTAATGCGCAGCGCCTCGTTGTAGAACTTCTCGGACTCGGTAGCGTTGGTCGAGCCCGACTTGCGCAGGCTGTAGCCCATCAGGTTGTTCCAGTCGGCGTTGCCGGTGTCGTCGACCTTCTTCAGCTCTTCGACGGCGCCGGGCCAGTCCTTGGCGGCGATCTTCGTGCGGGCCGGGATCAGCTTGTCATTGGCCGGCGGAGAGCTGTCGACGGCGAAGCTGGCACTCGCGGCGAGCAGCAGGAGCGGGGCGCACAGGATGCGAGCGAGCGAGATGTTCATGCCGAACCTTTCATCGTGAACGGGTGAGGCAAAAGGATAGCCTCTGGCGGCGCAGGCGAACAGCGGCGGCGGCACCCCGCGCCGCGGGTCCTAGAATCGCGCCCCTTCGCCCGGCCTTGCGACCCTCCATGCCGACTGCTCCCGGATACTGCGCCATCGATTTCGGCACCTCCAACTCGGCGATCGCCATACCGCAGGGCCGGGGCGCGATGCGCCTGGTCGAGCTCGAGGCCGGCTACCGGACCATGCCGACGGCGGTCTTCTACGCCGCCGAGGGCGAGGCGCACGAAAAGCCGCGCTGCGAGTTCGGCCGCGCCGCCGTCGCCGCCTACGTCGACGGCATCGACGGCCGGCTCATGCGCTCGATGAAGAGCATCCTCGGCAGCACCCTGATCGACCGCACCACCGACATCGGCGGCGGCCGCGCGGTGCGCTATCTCGATGTCGTCGCCACCTATCTGGCGCACCTGAAGCGCCGCGCCGAGGCCGAGACCGGCGCGGCGATCGGCCGCGCCGTGCTCGGCCGGCCGGTCTTCTTCGTCGACGACGATCCGGCGCGCGACGCGCAGGCGCAGGCCGCGCTGCAGACCGCGGCCAGGCGCGCCGGCTTTCGCGAGATCGCGTTTCAGTACGAGCCGATCGCCGCCGCCTTCGACTACGAGCAGAGCGTGCAGCGCGAAGAAAAAGTGCTGGTCGCCGACATCGGCGGCGGCACCTCCGACTTCTCGATCGTGCGCGTCGGGCCGCTCCTGGCCGCCAAGGCCGAGCGCAAGGACGACATCCTCGCCAACCACGGCGTGCACATCGCCGGCACCGACTTCGACCGCCGCGTCGAGCTGGCGAGCGTGCTGCCCCTGTTCGGCTACCGCGGCTTCGGCGTCGCCACGGCCGATGCGCCGGCGCGCGAGGTACCGAGCGCGGTCTACTTCGATCTCGCCACCTGGCACCTCATCAACACCGTCTACCAGCCGGCGCGCGTCGCCGAGCTGCGCGGCATGCGCTCCTTCTACGCCGACCCGGCGCAGCACCGGCGGCTGATGAGCGTGGTCGGGCAGCGGCTCGGCCACGAGTTGCTGGCGCGTGTCGAAAGCGCCAAGATCACGGTCGCCGAGGGCGGTGCCACCGAGATCGATCTCGGCCAGGTCGAGGCGGGCCTGCACGCCGGCTTCGATGAGGCGCAGGCGCAGGATGCGCTCGACGCCGATCTCGATCGCATCGTCGCCGTGGCCGAGACGACGGCGGCGCAAGCGGGGCTCCGCGCCGACCGCATCGACGCGCTCTATTTCACCGGCGGCTCGACCGGCCTGCGCCTGCTTGGCGACCGCCTGCAGCGCGCTTTTCCCTCGGCGCGTCCGGTGCGCGGCGACCGTTTCGCCAGCGTCGCCACCGGCTTGGCGCTGCACGCGGCGCGGCGCTTCGGAACCGCTCTGTCATCCTGAACGCAGTGAAGGATCTCGTCGTAGCCCGGAGATCCTTCGCTTCGCTCAGGATGACAGGCGCTGTGGCTCAGCCGTCGAGCACCGCCGCCATCGCCAGACCGGTCGCCTCGACGTTGCCGGTGTTGAGCCCGGCGATGCAAAGCCGTCCCGAGCGCACCAGGTAGACCGCGAAGTCCTCGCGCAACCGATCGACCTGCTTCGGGCCGAGTCCGGTGTAGCTGAACATGCCGCGCTGGCTGAGGAAGTAGCCGAAGTCGCGGCCGGGCATCCTCCTCACCAGCGTCGCATGCAGCGCCTCGCGCATGGCGCGGATCCGGTCGCGCATGGCGCCGAGCTCGCCTTCCCAGATTGGCCGCAACGCCGCCTCGCCGAGCACGGCGGCAACGATCTGGCCGCCGTGGATCGGCGGGCTCGAGTAGTTGCGGCGCACCGTGAACTTGAGCTGGCCGAGGACGTTGACCGCCTCGACAGCGTCGGCGCAGGCGACGCTGAGGGCGCCGCAGCGCTCACCGTACAGGCTCATGCTCTTCGAGAACGAGTTGGCAACGACGAAGGCCATCGGCCCGTCCTTGCCGCGCGCCGCCGCGAGCGCACGCACAGCATAGGCGTCTTCGACGATGCCGTCGAAGACGCGTACGCGCTGCGCGTGCTGGCCGCGGCGAGCGGGCGTGACGGCAAGCCGCTCGCCTTCTTCGTCGCCAACTCGTTCTCGAAGAGCATGAGCCTGTACGGCGAGCGCTGCGGCGCCCTCAGCGTCGCCTGCGCCGATGCTGCAGAGGCGGTCAACGTGCTCGGCCAGCTCAAGTTCACG
>JANXWR010000170.1 GCA_025351025.1 Burkholderiales bacterium
TGCCGTGCAGGTTGATGTGGTCGATCTCGCCGGCGTCGACGCCGGCGCGCGCCAGCGCCTCGTCGAGGGCACGCTCGGCGCCCAGGCCCTCGGGATGCGGCGTCGACATGTGGTGCGCGTCGCTCGATTCGCCGTAGCCGGCCAGGCACGGGCCCTCGGCGTTCGCCGCCGCGTCGACGCGCTCGAGCAGGGCAAAGCCCGCCGCTTCGCCGATGCTGATGCCGTCGCGCTCGGCGTCGAACGGGCGGCAGGGTTGCGGCGAAACCAGCTGCAGGGCATTGAAGCCGAACAGGACGCTGCCGCACAAGGTGTCGACGCCGCCGACGATCGCCGCGTCGACGAGGCCAAGGCGCATCAGCCGTTCGGCCACCGCGAACACCTTGGCGCTCGACGAGCAGGCGGTCGAGACGGTGATGCAAGGCCCTTCGAGAGCGAGCGCCTCATGCACGAAGTCGCTGAGCGAATGCGGCGTGTGCACGCGCGGGTTGCGGTTGCCCTGGGGGAAGCGCCCTTCGGCGTCGAGCGCGCGGTAGGCCTCTTCGGTGGCGCCGATGCTCGAGGTCGAGGTGCCGAGCACGAGCGCGACGCGGGCCGGGCCATAGCGTTCGCGCGCCGCGTGGGCGGAGTCGATGAAGCCGTCGGCGACGAGGCCGAGCCAGGCGAGCCGGTTGTTGCGGCAGTCCCAGGTGGCGAGCGGCTTGGGCAGGGCCGACGCTTCGAGATCGGCGACGCGGCCGACCCAGGTGGCGAGCGGGCTCGGTCCGAAGTCGTTGGGACGCAGGGCGCTCACGCCGGTACGCATCGCCGACAGCAACGCCGCCTTGCCGATGCCGGCGGCCGTCGTCGTCGTGTAAGCAGTGATCCGAAGGGGGGCGATGCGCTGCAACACGGCAGGATTAGGGCAAGAATCGTGCGCGCATTATCGGCCAGCATCCGGCGCCGGCCTTCGTGCGTAGAGCAAGGTCACCTGTGGCATTCGAGGAGGTTCGGGCATGACGTCGCGCGGCAGCCATCTGGCGCTCAACTGGGTCGAGCAAGGCCTGGTCCCGGACCGTGTCGTGCGGCTCGGCATCCGCCGTCTGCTCAAGGAGCGGCTTGCCGAAATCGGCGACGGCGACGCCGAACGCTCGGCACGCATCGCCGAAGACTTCGTCGCCACGCTCGCCGGCTCGGCCGTCGCCTTGCTCACCGAGAAGGCCAACGAGCAGCACTACGAGGTGCCGGCCGAGTTCTTCGCCCGCGTGCTCGGCCCGCATCGCAAGTACAGCTGCTGCCAATGGGACGCGGGCACCGATACCCTGGGTGATGCCGAAGCGGCTGCCCTCGCCACCACCTGCGAACGCGCCGGCCTGGTCGACGGCCAGCGCATCCTCGAGCTCGGCTGCGGCTGGGGCTCGCTCAGCCTCTTCATGGCCGCCCGCTTTCCGATGAGCCAGGTGACGGCGCTCTCCAACTCGCATTCGCAACGCGTCTTCATCGAGGCCGAGGCGGCGCGGCGCGGCCTGACCAACGTGCACGTCGTCACCGCCGACTTCAATCACTTCACTTGCGACGAGCGCTTCGATCGCGTCGTCTCAGTCGAGATGTTCGAGCACCTGCGCAACTGGCCCGAAGCCTTTCGCCGCGTCGCCGGCTGGCTGCTGCCGGGCGGTCGCTTCTTCATGCACGTGTTCGTGCACCGCGGGGCGCCCTACGCCTTCGTCGACCGCGACGCCAGCGACTGGATGAGCCGCCATTTCTTTTCCGGCGGCATGATGCCGAGCGACGATCTGGCGCTGCGCTTCCAGGACGACCTGAAGCTGGTCGAGCGCTGGCGCTGGAACGGCCGCCACTACGCGAAGACCTCGGAGGCCTGGCTCGCCAACATGGACGCCAATCGCGCCGCGCTCTGGCCCTTGTTCGAGTCGGTCTACGGCGCCGCGCAGGCGGCGACCTGGTGGATGCGCTGGCGGCTCTTCTTTCTCTCCTGCGCCGAGCTCTTCGCGTACGAAGAGGGCGAATGCTGGCGCGTCTCGCACTACCTGTTCGAGTCGCGCCAGGCCGGGCCGGTGTCCCCGGCGACGCCGGCATGACGCCCTTCGCCGAGGCGGCGCTGCTCGGCCTCGCCGCCGCGCTCGGGCTGGCCACGCTGACATGGGTCGCCAGCCTCGTGCAGCGCGACGTGAGCCTGGTCGACCGCGTCTGGTCGTTCGTCATCGCCGTGCCCGTCGTCGCCTACGCCTGGGTGCTGCCGGCCGCCGGCGATGCGCGCTTCACCGTCATGGTCGTGCTGCTCGTGCTCTGGGCGGTGCGACTCGCTGCCTACGTGAACTGGCGCAACTGGGGCCATGGCGAAGACCGCCGCTACCAGGCGATCCGCGCCCGCAACGGGCCATCGTTCCCGCTCACCAGCCTCTTCTACGTCTTCTTCCTGCAGGCGGTGCTCGCCTGGCTGGTCTCGACACCGTTTCTCGCGGTGCTCGCGCGGCCGGTGCCCTGGACCGCGCTCGACGCGATCGGCGCGGCGATCGCTGGCTTCGGCTTCGTCTTCGAGACCGTCGGCGACCAGCAGCTCGTGTCGTTCAAGGCCGACGCGGCCAACCGCGGCAAGGTGATGGACCGCGGCGTCTGGCGCTACACGCGGCATCCGAACTACTTCGGCGAGTGCTGCGTCTGGTGGGGCTTCTTCCTGATGGCGCTGCCCGGCGGCGGCTGGTGGAGCATCGTCTCGCCGCTGGTCATGACCGGCCTGCTGCTCAAGGTCTCGGGCGTCGCCCTGCTCGAAAAGGACATCGGCGAGCGCCGGCCTGCGTACCGCGACTACATCGCGCGCACCAACGCCTTCTTTCCCGGGCCGCCGAAGAAAGCCGCGCGCTGACCGCCACGCGCATGTCCGTTGCCCACGACGTCCAGCATCGCAAAGGAACCCTTGTGAATCCACGAACGAAGCGGGTCGTCGTCGCCGCGACCGTCGGCGCGGGCGCCGCGATCCTGACCGCCTGTCACAGCTTGGGCACGGCAGGCAAGCCGCCGCCGCTGGAGCTCGCACGGTCGGTCGACATCCCGCGCTTCATGGGCGATTGGTACGTCATCGCCAACATTCCCACGTTCATCGAGAAGGGCGCGCACGGCGCCAGGGAGTCGTACCGCTTGCAGCCCAACGGCACCATCGACACCACCTTCAGCTTTCGCGCCGACTCGTTTGAGGGCGCCGTCAAGACCTACCGCTCGCGCGGCTTCGTGCTCGACCCGAGCGGCGCGGTGTGGGACCAGCAATACGTCTGGCCGATCAAGGCCGACTACCGCATCACGTACGTCGCCGACGACTACAGCCAGACGCTGGTGACGCGGGAAAAGCGCGACTACGTCTGGGTCATGGCGCGAACGCCGACCTTGCCCGAAGCCGATCTGCAGAGGTTGATCGAGCTCGCCGGCCGGCAGGGCTACGACACGACGAAGATAGAGCGCGTGCCGCAGGTCGCGCCGGGCTGACGCCACGACGCTCAAGCGGCAATGCACCGATCGATGACGCGGACGACGATGACGCGCCCGAGCACGACGAGCGCCGCTGCCACCGCGAACAGCGACAGCCTCGGCCCCGCGGTGTGCAGCAGCGCCCCGTACATGAGCGGCCCGAGCCCTTGCCCGGCGAAGAAGCCGCAGGCGAAGAGGGCCACCGAAGAGCCGCGCGCCGAGGGCGCGAGCTCGGTCGCCTCGGTCTGCAGCGAGTTGTGCAGCATGTAGAAGGCGACGCCGGCACAGAACATGGCCAGCGCGTCGAGCCACCAGAATGGCGAGACGGCGAGCGCCGCGTAGCAGAGTGCTGCCGCCGCCGAGCCGATCAGGCACATCCGGCGCACGCCGAACCAGCGCAGCATGCGCCGCACGCTGGCCGCGTAGAGCAGGCCGCCGACGCCGAATGCGCCCAGGACGATGCCGGTCTCGACCGAGACGGCGTGGGCGCTGCGCGCCGTCGTCATCACCAGCAGCTCGCTCATGAACGGGAACAGGCCGTAGAGCAGGGCGCCCTCGAGCATGACGGCGCCGTACAGCCAGCCGGCCTTCGGGTTGGCGAAGACGCGGCCGTAGAGCGCGGCGAACGAGGCCGGCGGCGCACCGTCGTGCAACGGCTCGGCCGGCATCGCCGTCCAGGCGACGATGGCGGCCAGCGCACCGACGCCCGAGGCGACGAGCAGGGCGCTGTGCCAGCCGAAGGCGACGTTGGCGAAGCCCGAGACCACCGAGCCGAGCATCTGCCCGGAGATGATCGCGAACAGCATGCGGCCGATCATCACTTGCCGCTCGCTCATCGCGTAGGTGTCGCCGAGGCCGGCGATGACGAGCGGGATCAGGCCGCCGGCGAAGATGCCGGCGCAGACGCGCGTCGCCAGCAGGAAGCCGAAGCTGGTCGCGAATGCGCCGGCGGCCAGCATGACGGCGAGGCCGGCGACGCAGAGCTGGACGCAACGCTGCTTGCCGATGCGGTCGCCGATCGGGCCGAGAAAAGGTTGCGACAAGGCATAAGGCAGCGCGTAGGCGGTGTTGAGCATCGCTGCGGCGGCCGGCGTGACCGCGAAGTGGGCGGCGACCGGCAGGACGATCGGATCGACGAGGCGGAGCGCGAAGCCGCTGGCGAAGGCGCAGGCGGCGTAGACCAGGAAGAGGGGCACCGCCCTGACTCTAAGCGGCATCGCCGCCGGCCGCTCGCGGGCCGCCGTGGTCGCCCCTCAGCCGCGCATCAGCGCTTCGATCTCGGCCGCACTCACCGGCGCGCCGCGGCTGATCAGGTCGCAGCCCTCGGCGGTGACGACGGCGTCGTCCTCGATGCGGATGCCGATGTTCCAGAAGCGCTCCGGTACGCCTTCGGCCGGCCGAACGTAGAGGCCCGGCTCGATCGTCACGACCATGCCCGGCTCGAGCTTGCGCGAGGGCTTGCCGACGATCGTGCCGCCTTGCCAGTCCGGCTGCTCGACCGGCGCCTCGTCGGCGGAGCGGTAGTCGCCGACGTCGTGCACGTCGCGGCCGAGCCAGTGGCCGGTGCCGTGCATGTAGAAGGCGCGATAGGCGGCCGACTCGATCACGGCGTCGAGGTCGCCGACCTTGTTCCGGTCGAGCAGCTTCGTGTCGAGCATGCCCTGCGCGAGCACGCGCACCGCGGCTGCGTGGGCATCGCGCTGGCGCGCGCCGGGCCGCGTCGCCGCCACGGCCGCGCGCTGCGCCGCCTCGACGATGTCGTAGAGCTCGCGCTGTGCGGGTGTGAAACGGCCGTCGGCGGGAAAGGTGCGCGTCACGTCGCTGGCGTAGCCGTCGAGCTCGCAGCCGGCGTCGATCAGGCAGAGCTGGCCGGCGCGCAGCTCGGCGCGTCCCGGCACGTAGTGCAGCACGCAGGCATTGGCGCCGGCGGCGACGATCGAGCCGTAGGCCGGACCGTCGGCGCCCTGGCGGCGAAACTCGTGCAGCAGCTCGGCCTCGATCGCGTATTCGGGAATGCCAGCGCTCGCGTCGCGGCGGAAGGCGTCGGCGCAAAAGCGCATCGCCCGCACGTGCGCGCCGGCGCTGATCGCGGCGGCGCGGCGCATCGTCGCCAGCTCGCCGGCGTCCTTCACGACCCGCATCTCGGCCAGCACCGACGCCAGGTCGTGCTGGGTGCGCGGCGCTTCGGTGCCCTGCCGCGCGCGCGCGCGGATCCCCTCGAGCCAGCCTTCGAGCTGCTGCGGCAAGCCGGGCGTCGCCGCCGGCAGCCAGACCGAAGGCTGGTCGGCGAGCTTGTCGGTCATGACGCGATCGAGCTCGTCGAGGGCGAAGGCGGCGTCGATGCCGAGCACGGCGGGCGCGGCTTCGGGCCCGAGCCGGTAGCCGTCCCAGATCTCGCGCTCGTCGTTCTTCGGCCGGCACAGCAGCGTTGTCGTGCCATCGGCTTCGACGATGAGCCAGGCGCCGGGCTCGGCGAAGCCGGTCAGGTAGTGGAAGTCGCTGCCGTGGCGATAGGGATGGTCGTTGTCGCCGTTGCGCTGCCGCTCGGGTGCGGTCGGCACGATCGCGACGCCGCCGCCCTGGCCGCGCATCGCCGCGGCGAGGCGGGCGCGCCGCGCGCGGAAAGGTTCGAGGCTGGCGTCCCGGTCCATCCCTCGCATGGTAGCCGGCACCGGGAAGGGATTCTTCGCTTCGCTGAGAATGACAGGAGGCGAATGTCATCCCGAGCGTAGCGAAGGATCTCGTGACGATCGCACTCGATTCAACGAACCAGGGAACCAACATGGAATACCGCCGTCTCGGCTCGAGCGGTCTCAAGGTGAGCGAGCTTTCGCTCGGCTCCTGGGTCACGTATCACAACCAGGTCGGCACGCCGGCGGCGCGCGAGATGCTCGCCGCGGCGATGGACGCCGGCATCAACTTCTTCGACAACGCCGAGGTCTATGCGCGCGGCCAGAGCGAGATCGTCATGGGCGAGGCGTTCAAGGCGCTGGCCTGGCCGCGGCTCAACTACGTCGTCTCGACCAAGTTCTTCTGGGGCCTCGACCGCGAAGGCGCGGCGGCCAACCGCAAGGACACGCTGAACCGCAAGTACCTGATGCAGGCGATCGACGGATCGCTGCAGCGGCTCGGCCTCGACTTCGTCGACCTGATCTTCTGCCATCGGCCCGATCCGCAGACGCCGATCGAAGAGACCGTCTGGGCGATGAGCGACATCATCGCCAGCGGCAAAGCGCACTACTGGGGCACCAGCGAATGGTCGGCGGCCGAGATCAAGGAAGCGTGGGACGTCGCGGAGAAGCACCACCTGCGCAAGCCCGTGATGGAGCAACCGCAGTACCACCTGTTCCATCGCCAGCGCGTCGAGCAGGAATACGCGGCGCTCTACGACCCGATCGGCCTGGGCCTGACGACCTGGAGCCCGCTCGCCAGCGGCCTGCTCACGGGCAAGTACAAGAGCGGCGTTCCCTCCGGCAGCCGCGGCGCGCTCGAAAGCATGGCCTTCCTGGCCAAGGGCCTGACCGATCCGGCGAAGAACGCGGCCGTGGCCAGGCTCGAGCCGATCGCGCAAGAGCTGGGCGCGACCGTGGCGCAGCTGGCGATTGCCTGGGTGGCGAAGAACCCGCGCGTCTCGACCGTCATCACCGGCGCGTCGACGCTGGCGCAGCTGAAGTCGAACCTGGGTGCCGTTGAAATTCTGCCCAAGCTCACGCCGGAGGTGCTGAAGCGCATCGATGCGGTGACGCTGTCGCTGGCCGAGTAACTCCCTCGCCCCGGCGGGGAGAGGGTTGGGGTGAGGGGCAAGCGGGGGCGGACGCTCCCTCACTCCAGCCCTCTCCCGCTCGCGGGAGAGGGAGTGAAGTCATTCAGCTCGGCGAGCTGCTCCGGCGTGCCGACGTTGGCCCACGGCCCGCGCCAGACCTCGACGCCGATGCGCCGCTCGCGCATGCCGGCGTAAAGCAAGGGTGCCAGCGGCGCCTTCGTTCCCGGCGCGATGGCCGAGAACATCTCGGCGCGAAGCAGGGCGATGTTGGCGTAGGTCCAGCGCTGCCCGTCGGGACCGGTCGTGTCGGCCAGGCCGAGGCCGTCGGCGCCGAGACCGAAGTCGCCGCGCGGATGAAAGTGCGGGTTCGGCACGAGCCAGAGGCGCCCGAGCCGGCCGCTCGCCACGAATTCCTCGGCGGCGTCCACGCTGAAGCGAAAGTCCGGCGCGTAGACGTCGGCCGAGACGACCCAGAACGCGTCGCCGAGCAGGGGCAAGGCCTTGGCGATGCCACCCGCGGTCTCGAGCGCGCCGCCGTGGTCGCGGCCTTCCATCGAGTAGTGGATGCGGACGCCGAAGCGCGCGCCGTCGCCGAGCGCATCGACGATCTGCGCCTCGAGCCAGTCGGTGTTGACGACGACCTCGCGCACGCCGGCGGCGGCCAGCGCCTCGAGGTGCCAGGCGATGAGCGGCTTGCCGTGTACCTCGAGCAGCGGCTTGGGCGTGCGGTCGGAGAGCGGCCGCATCCGTTCGCCACGGCCGGCGGCCAGCACGATCGCCTTCATCCGCGTCGCTGCGCGTGACGCTCGATGCGCTCGGGCGAGAAGGCGGCGGCGAGCGCGTCCATCAGCGTGTGCGCGCACGACGTGTTGTCGGTGCCCAGGTTGCACACGTAGACGTCGAGCGTCGCTGCCTCGATCTCGGGCCAGGTATGCACCGCGAGATGCGACTCGGCGAGCAGCACGACGCCGGTGATGCCGCTCGGCGCATGCGCCTGGCCCGGCGCCGGGACGAAGCGATGGAACAGCTCGCCGACGGCCGTCAGGCCGGCCTCAGCGACGGCGTCGAGACAGAGCCGGCGCAGGGCCACGGTGTCGGTCATCACGGGCCGCCCGGCAGCGCAGCCGCGCAGGTCGGCGGTGAGATGAAGGCCCTGCATCGCGGGGATTATCCGGCGCGCGATCAGGCAAGGGCCGGCCTCTAAAATGGCCGGCTCCCCTGCGCACGGAACCACCATGGCCGCGATCGTTTCCCAGGACAGCTCGATCGCCGACGTGGCGGCGCCGCCCGCGGAGCAGACCGCGCTGATGGCCAACGCGATCCGTGCACTGGCGATGGACGCGGTGCAGCAGGCCAACTCCGGCCACCCCGGCGCGCCGATGGGCATGGCCGAGATCGCGGTCGCGCTGTGGGACCGGCACCTGCGCCACAACCCGGCGAATCCGCACTGGCCCGGCCGCGACCGCTTCGTGCTCTCGAACGGCCACGGTTCGATGCTGCAATACGCGCTGCTGCATCTGACCGGCTACGACCTGGCGATCGGCGAGCTGCGCAACTTCCGCCAGTTGCACAGCAAGACGCCGGGCCATCCGGAGGTCGATCTCACGCCCGGCGTCGAGACGACGACCGGCCCGCTCGGCCAGGGGCTGGCGAACGCCGTCGGCATGGCGCTTGCCGAAAAGCTCCTGGCGACCGAGTTCAATCGCGACGGTCACGCCATCGTCGACCATCACACCTACGTCTTCTTCGGCGACGGCTGCCTGATGGAAGGCATCAGCCACGAGGCCAGCGCGCGGGCCGGCGCCTGGAAGCTGAACAAGCTGATTGCCCTCTACGACGACAACGGCATCTCGATCGACGGCGCCGTCGCGCCCTGGTTCATCGACGACACGCCGAAGCGCTTCGAGGCCTACGGCTGGAACGTCATTGCCGGCGTCGACGGGCACGACGTCGACGCCGTCGATGCGGCGATTACGAAGGCACGCCAGTCGAAGGACAAGCCGACCCTCGTCTGCTGCACGACCGTCATCGGCAAGGGCTCGCCCAACCGCGCCGGCACGGCCAAGGCGCACGGCGAGGCGCTCGGCGCCGACGAGGTCAAGCTCACGCGCACGGCGATCGGCTGGCCGTACGAGGCCTTCGCGATTCCCGACGAGGCCTATGCGCACTGGGATGCGAAGGCGCGCGGCGCGTACGCCGAGTCGGCCTGGCAAGAGGGCTTCGACGCCTACGCGGCGGCGCATCCCGAACTTGCCGCCGAGTACGCGCGGCGCATCGCCGGCACGCTGCCCGCCCACTGGATGAAGACGCTCGGCGATGCCGCCGTCGCCGCGCACGCCAAGGCCGAGACCGTCGCCAGCCGCAAGGCGAGCCAGCTCGCGCTCGAGGTCTTCACCAAGGCCTTGCCCGAGCTGCTCGGCGGCAGCGCCGACCTGACCGGCTCGAACCTCACCAACACCAGCCAGACGCCGCCGCTGCGCTTCAATGCCGATGGCTCGCCCAAGCTCGGCGAGAACGGCCGTGCCGGCCGTCACATCAACTACGGCGTGCGCGAGTTCGGCATGGCGGCGGTGATGAACGGCATCGCCCTGCACGGCGCATTCATACCCTACGGCGGCACCTTCCTGACCTTCAGCGACTACAGCCGCAATGCGATTCGCATGGCGGCGCTGATGAAGCAGCGCGTCGTCCACGTCTTCACGCACGACTCGATCGGTCTCGGAGAAGATGGGCCGACGCACCAGTCGGTCGAGCATGCGGCGTCGTTGCGGCTGATGCCCAACCTCGACGTCTGGCGGCCCTGCGACACCCTCGAGACGCTGGTCGCGTGGGCGGCGGCGATCGAGAAGCACGATGGCCCGAGCGCCTTGCTGCTGTCGCGCCAGAACCTGCCCTACGCGCCCAAGCCCGGCTTCGATGCATCGCGGCCGGCCGACGTGCTCGCCGCGATCGCGCGCGGCGGCTACGTGCTGGCCGAGCCTTCGGAAGTGGGCCTGGCGAAGAAGCCCCGCGCCGTCCTCATCGCCACCGGCTCCGAGGTGCAGCTCGCCCTCCACGCGCAGCAGCAGCTCGCCCGGCCGGAGAACGACGCCATCGCGGTGCGCGTCGTCTCGATGCCGTCGACCTCTGTGTTCGATCGGCAAAGCCGCGCCTGGAAGGAAAGCGTGTTGCCACCGGGCGTGCCGCGCATCGCCATCGAGATGGGCGTCACTGACGGCTGGTGGA
>JANXWR010000201.1 GCA_025351025.1 Burkholderiales bacterium
GTGCGATGCCGCCCGCATGGTGCCGCCGCACCCGCTCGAGCTGCCGATCGCCAGCCCGGAGATGCTCGATCGCGCCGCCGCGATGATCCTTGCGGCGAAGCGGCCGTTGATCATGCTGGGCGCCGCTGCTTCCCGACCACGCGCCACCGCCGACCTGGCGCAGTTCGTCCTGCGCACGCGCATCCCCTACTTCACCACGCAGATGGGCAAGGGCACGGTGCCCGGCGGCACCGAGCTCTACATGGGCACCGCCGCGCTCTCGGAGCGCGACTACGTGCACGACGCCATCGAGCAGGCCGACCTGATCGTCGCCATCGGCCACGACACGAGCGAAAAGCCGCCCTTCCTGATGGACGACGACCGCCCGCTCGTGATTCACGTCGCCTATCAGTCGGCCACCGTCGAGCAGGTCTACTTTCCGCAGGCCGAGGTGGTGGGCGACATCGGCCGCTCGCTCTCGCTGCTGGCCGACCGGATCGAAGGCAAGCTGCCGAACGCCGGCGCGCTGCTGCCGCTGCGCGAGGGCATCCTCGCCCACCTGGCCGAGCGCAACACAGAAGACCGCTGGACGCCGCAGCGCATCGTCCACGACGTGCGCCAGGTGATGCCGGCCGAAGGCATCGTCGCCCTCGACAACGGCATGTACAAGATCTGGTTCGCGCGCAACTACCGCACCCGCACCGCCAACACGCTGCTGCTCGACAACGCGCTGGCCACCATGGGCGCGGGTTTGCCGCAAGCGATCATGGCGGCGATGCTCTATCCCAAGCGTCGCGTGCTCGCCGTGTGCGGCGACGGCGGCTTCATGATGAACAGCCAGGAGATGGAAACCGCCGTGCGGCGGAAGCTCGACCTCGTCGTGCTCGTGCTCGTGGACAACGCCTTCGGCATGATCCGGTGGAAGCAGGCCGTCGACGGCTTCACCGATTTCGGCATGACCTTCGGCAACCCCGACTTCGCGCGGTATGCGCAGGCGTACGGCGCGCATGGGCGGCATGTGACCGACATCGCCGAATTCGGTCCGGCGCTCGAGGCGGCGTTCCAGGACGGCGGCGTGCACCTGATCGCGGTGCCGATCGACTATTCGGAGAACACGCGGGTGCTCGTCGATGAGCTGCGCGATCGGCGCTGAAGCTGTGGCCCGGAGGATGAGGTCGCGCCTGCCTCACGAAGCCCGAGGCAGGCGGTAGAGAGCGCAGATCTTGTTGCCGTCGGGATCGCGCAGATAGGCCAGGTACAGCTTGCCGACGGCGCCCTCGCGCACGCCAGGAGGCTCTTCGCAAGTCGTGCCGCCATGGGCCAGCCCGGCAGCGTGCCAGGCATCGGCCTGCTCTGCCGACTGGCAGGTGAAGCCGATGGTGCTGCCGTTTCCCAACGTGGCGGACTGCCCGTCGATCGGCAGCGACGCCGAAAACACCCCCGACGGCGTGCGCCAGAAGATGCGATGGCGATCCACCACCCCGGCGGGCACGCCCAGCGTGCCCAGGAGCGCGTCGTAGAACGACTTGGCCCGATCCAGATCGTTCGTGCCGACCATGATGTGAGAAAACATGCTGCGAAGTTCCTGGTGAGACGCGACTCCGGTCGCGTGGCCTCATCTTCGAGCCGGCGACAGGTGCCCGCGCCCCGGAGAATCCCGAGTTGCGTTCAACCGGCGTGCGTAATCCTGGGCCAGGCCTACATCGGCGGCACGGTGCCGTCGATGCCCACGGCAACGAACGCCGCGCTTTTCGGCGCATCCTTCTTCGTGGCCACGAACACGCGAGCGCCTTCACCAGCTTGCTGGTGTCGGCCGGCACGATGCCCACCACCGGCACGCCGGCCGGCACCTGGATCGTCTTCTCGCCCGCGCCGTAGTCCACGGTGAGGACGAGCCCGTTCGCACTCGCCGTCTTCTTCACGGTGCCGTTCGTCATCGCCGAGGTGCTCGCCATGCCGCCCGAGGTCGAGCTCGACTTCACGGTGCCGTTGGTCATCGCCGACGTTTGCGCGCCGCCGTTCATGGGTGCGGAAAGATCCCATGGGGAGTCGCCGAGCGTTGCTGGAAGGCATGCGTACAGTCGGCTGCTTCGGATCCTCGCCACGCCATGCACATCGAAGCCCTTCGCCACCGCCTGCGCGCCCTCGGCGCGCGGCCCGTGCACGAAGCGCGCGTGCTGCGCCAGTGGGCGCGCGCCGAGCCGCTGGCGCAGGGCAGGCGGCGTCCCGAAGACTTCCTGCCGCTCGCGCTGCGCACGGCGCTGCCTGCCCTCGAAGCCGAGCTGCGCGCACTGGCCGTCCTGCGCGACGACCACGCCGGCGCCGACGGCTCGCGGCGCCTCCTCGTCGGCCTGTCCGACGGCCGCACGGTCGAGTCCGTCCTGTTGCCGCGCGGCGGCCTCTGCGTATCGAGCCAGATGGGCTGCGCCGTCGGCTGCGTGTTCTGCATGACAGGCATCGGCGGCCTCGAGCGCCAGCTCGGCAGCGCCGAGATCGTCGCCCAGGTGGCGCTGGCGCGGAGCCTGCGCGCCGTGACCAAGGTCGTGTTCATGGGCATGGGCGAGCCGGCGCACAACCTCGACGCGGTGCTCGAGGCGATCGACCTGCTCGGCACCGGCGGCGGCATCGGCCACAAGCAAGTGGTGTTTTCGACGGTGGGCGATCGCCGCGCCTTCGAGCGCCTGCCGCAGGGCCGCGTCAAGCCGGCGCTGGCCCTCTCGCTGCACAGCACCGATGCGGCCTTGCGCGCCCGCCTGCTGCCGCGCGCGCCTGCCATCGCGCCCGACGAGCTGGTGGCGCTCGGCGACGCCTACGCGCGCGCCACCGGCTATCCGATGCAGGTGCAGTGGACGCTGCTCGACGGTATCAACGACACGGCCAAAGAGGTCGAGGGCCTGGTGCGCCTGCTCGCGGGCAGGCACGCAGTGCTGAACCTCATTCCATACAACGCCGTCGAGGCCCTGGCCCTGGCGCGGCCGATGGCCGAGCGTTCGCGCGCGATGGCGCGCGAGCTGCACAGCCGCGGCATCCTCACCAAGCTGCGCCAGTCGGCCGGGCAGGACGTGCAGGCCGGCTGTGGGCAGCTGCGCGCGCGGCATGAGCGCGGCGACGCGCGGCGGATCGAGATCGTCGCGGCGTGATCGTCGACAAGACACCGAAAGAAGGTTGGAACTCTTGAGCACTCCGCAATCGATCACGCCGTATCCCATCGGCATTCCCGGAACGCTCTGGGGCGCCGCCGAAAAGAAGGCATGGCTGGCTCGCCAGCGGCCGCAGCGCAGCTACGACGCCGAGGTGATCGCGCCGCTCAAAGCCCGCCTCCCCGCGCAGGCCGAGCTGTTCCAGTACGGTGTGCTCGACTACGCGCGCTTGGGACTGGGCAGCTATCCGCTTTTCGCGGTACGCAGCGGCGCCTGGCACGCAGATCACCCGGTGATGGTGCTCACCGGTGGCGTCCACGGCTACGAGACCAGCGGTGTGCAAGGCGCATTGCAGTGGCTCGAGCACGAGCTCGGTCGCCACGCGGGAACCATCAATCTGCTGGTGCTGCCCTGTATCAGCCCTTGGGGCTACGAGACCATCAACCGCTGGAACCCAGACGCGCTCGACCCGAATCGCCAGTTCAAACCGGCCAGCTCGGCCGCCGAGTCGGCATTGGCGATGGCCTGCGTCGCTGCCAACTGCGGGCGGGTCGACGTGCATGTCGATCTGCACGAAACCACGGACACCGACAACAGCGAGTTCGGCCCCGCTAAGGCTGCGCGCGACGGTGCGGCGCTCGACTGGCACGCCATCCCCGACGGCTTCTATCTGGTGGGCGACAGCGTGCGACCCGAGCCCGAGTTCCAGCGTGCATTGATCGACGCTGTGCGGCGCGTGACCCATATCGCCGAGCCCGATGAGCAGGGTCGCATCATCGGTGCAGCCTTGCAGCAGGAGGGCGTGATCCACATGGCCAAGCGGGCTTCGGGTCTGTGCGGCGGCATGACCGACGCACGCCTCGTGACCACCACCGAGGTCTATCCCGACAGCCCGACGGTGAGCCCCGCGCAGTGCAACGCAGCTCAGGCCACGGCGGTCAGGGCGGCGATCGAATATCTCCAGCGCGCTTGATTTCCGGAACGACTTGCGCCGTCGCTCCAACGCTCACGGGGCGACACCACTGTTGAGCCACACGACGGCGGTGGTCAGTCTGTCGGCGTCACCGTTCAGCACCAGCACCCGGTCGGCAAAGACCACATGCTGAGCGGCGCTGGTATCGCTCAGGCTCACCTGGTTGATCGTCCGCGCGCTCAGCGGCGCGTTCGAGCCCGTTGCAGCTATCCAACTCACCGTCGGCCCCACGGAAAGTACGAGCAGCGAGGCGTCCGGCGTGCTGTCGATCGCAGGTGCAACGTCCTGCAGTCTCGGCACCCCGGCGAGCACCTCGTTTGCCAGGCTGCTGCCGGCGCGAACGGCGTTCTGGTTGCCGTCGAGCAGCACACCCGCGGTCGAACCGGGCGGCGTGCCCGAAAGAGACACTGACCATAGCAAGGAGCCCCACGCACCACCGGCCCGAGGCAGTAGCAGCTGGCTTTCCGTCTCCGAGAGTCCTGGCAGCCCGCTGACGAACGTATGCACCGTCACCGCGGCGTCGCCCAACGCCACGTCGGCGTAGACCGCTTCATAGTTGTTGCCGACGAAACGTCCCCATGTCAGCAGCACACGGCCCCGACACCAGCGATCCGTTCAGCAGTCGACACGACGGGATCCACCACCAATTCAGGCCCCAACGGCATGCCGTCGAGCGTGTAGGGACGCAGGATCAGCTCTCTCTCCTGCGCAAACGGCGTGCTGTAGATGCGATGCCAGAACAGCCACAGCGTCGTGCCGTCGATCGCGGCGTGCATCGGATCGAAGAGGGGGGCCGTGCGCGGGCCGGTGAGGTCGATCGTCGCGCCCGCGACGTTGCCGACCAACGCTCCGTCGGCGTCGAAGCGAGTCAGCTCGACGGTAGAAGTAAAGCGGGACTGGGATTGAACCTGCCGCAGGTACAGCATGCCCTGCTGATGAGGCACCACGAGCCCTTCGGACCCGGCCGGTATGCCGGGCTGGATGCGCGACGACACCACTTGGCCGCGAAGGTCCAGGCGGACCAATGTGGAATCGGGGGAGAAGGGACTGGCCAGCAGGGCCAGCGCATGGTCGCTGAACGCTGCAGCCCCGTGTACCGTCGACCCCGACCCGAAGAGGGCCTCTGTCAACGGCACGACGGTGCTTTGCACGACCATCGCGCCGAACCCTTCCGCGATGCCGTCCCACAAGCTGAGCTGCTCGTCGATGATGGCCGTGTCGTTGTTTCCGGTGGGCAAAGTCGTCCGCTGACGAACGATGCCGATGCCCCGCGCATACCAGGTCTGTATCACCGACTCGGCGACCGGCGACATCTGGCCGTTGCTGCTCAACGTGACGCGGGCGCGCACGGTGACGTCGACGCGCACCGTGCTGAGTGCCGGCAGGCCGGGAAGACTGAGCGGTTCGACGCCGATGACGCGGCCGAATATGGCGACGTCCAGCGCATCCGGCTTGTTGTCGCCGTCGGCATCGAGGTTGGTGCTCGCGTAGTGGCGATCCCAGATCGTGTACTGGTCGCCTTGCCGCACGGGCGAGCGAAGCTCGATGAACGGCAGGGTCTCGGGAATTCCCTTGCCGGCGAAATCGATGCTCTGCGGCGCTCCGACGATGCCGCCGCTGATCGAAACGCTTTGCGTGCCGGCGCCGCCATTGCCGCCGTTGCTGAAACTCTCCGTGGCCGCGGCGCCGCCGGTGGCTGCCTGGGTCGTTCGGGTCACGTAGCTGACGGGCGTGGCCCCTGTGAATGCAGTACTTGCGCCGTGGTAGGTCCACACGGCCGTGTCGCGGAGGGGCCGCAGGACGGCCGCATCGGCGGTGACGACGGCGCCGAGCGCGGGCGCTGTCGGGACCAGGCCGCTGCCTGTGGCGCCGCCACCCCCGCCGGTACTGCTACTACCGCCGCCGCCGCAAGCCGACACCAGAACGACAAACAAGCCAGCGACTAACAAGCGCAGACGAGTCATAGATGTCTCTCCCAGACGCCGAAATCCATTCAGGAATCGTAGCCGCTCGTCCGGCAATTCGAATAGGCACGAAACCTCTCCGGTCGATCGGCGAAGGTTGCGGTTCGTCCGCGTTGCCGCGCACTTCGTCGCAACACGCTGGGCGATCCGGCGCCCGGGACCTACAGTGCAGCCATTCGCTCACCTGAGGAAACACGCGATGGGCATCACCAACGACCTCGAACGCCTGGCCGAGCTGCACAAGAGCGGCGCCATCTCCGACGCGGAGTTCGCGAGCGCCAAAGCGCGCGCCCTCGGCGAGACGCCGCAGGCCGCCTCGAACGCCGTGCTGCACTGGCTGCATGCGCTGCGCCGCAGCCGCACCGACAGCTGGCTCGGCGGCGTGTGCGGCGGCCTGGCGCCGGCGACCGGGCTGCCCGCGTGGCTCTGCCGCCTGATCTTCGCGCTGCTGATCCTGTGCGGCGGCACCGGGCTGCTGCTCTACGTGCTGATGTGGATCCTGGTGCCGAAGGACGACGGCGTCGTCGACTACGGCTCGGGCTCGTTCCGTTCGACCTGAGGCTTCGTCATGGGAACACTGTTCACATTTCTGCTCTGGTGCCTGCTGTTCGTGGTCTGCTGGCCGCTTGCGCTGCTCGCGCTGGTGCTGTGGCCGCTCGTGTGCCTCGTGACCTTGCCGTTCCGCCTAGTCGGCATCACGTTCGAGGCGCTGTTCGCGACGCTGCGCGCCCTGCTCTTCCTGCCGGCGCCGTTGCTCGGGGGCGGGCGGCGATCGGTGGGATAGCCCGCCCGCCGCGAGCATTCCGAACCAGGGTCCGAACTCCCTTCACGCGGCGGCCCACGCGATCCTCGCCCGCTATCGTCGCGATGAGGGTTTCTCATCATGCCGCGCGGCGCTTCAAACAGAATTGCCTTCATCTCGTTCAAGAAGGCAAGAGCATGAGCAGCGACGACAAGACAGGGGCCAAGTGCCCGTTCAGCCAGGCCACGGGCGCGGGCACGACCAATCAGGACTGGTGGCCCCAGCGCCTGCGCGTCGATCTGCTGCATCAGCATTCCTCCAGGTCCGACCCCATGGACAAGGACTTCGACTACGCCGAGGCGTTCAAGAGCCTGGACCTCGCGGCCGTCAAGAAGGACCTCGCGGCCTTGATGACCGATTCGCAGGACTGGTGGCCGGCCGACTTCGGCCACTACGGGCCGCTCTTCATCCGCATGGCCTGGCACAGCGCCGGCACCTACCGCATCGGTGACGGCCGGGGCGGCGCCGGCCGCGGCCAGCAGCGCTTCGCGCCGCTGAACAGCTGGCCCGACAACGTCAGCCTCGACAAGGCGCGGCGCCTGCTCTGGCCGGTCAAGCAGAAGTACGGCCGCAACATCTCGTGGGCCGACCTGATGATCCTCGCCGGCAACGTCGCCCTCGAGACCATGGGCTTCAAGACCTTCGGCTTCGCCGGCGGCCGCGCCGACGTGTGGGAGCCCGACCAGGACGTGTACTGGGGCCGCGAGGTCAAGTGGCTCGGCGGCGACATCCGCTATGCGCAAGGCTCGCCCGGCGTCGAGGAAGCGCACGCCGTGCTCGTGAAGGACGACGACAGCCAGGTGCCGCACACGCGCGACCTCGAGAACCCGCTCGCCGCGGTGCAGATGGGCCTGATCTACGTCAACCCCGAAGGCCCCGACGGCAAGCCCGATCCGCTCGCCGCGGCCATCGACATCCGCGAGACCTTCGCGCGCATGGCCATGGACGATGAAGAGACGGTCGCCTTGATCGCCGGCGGCCACAGCTTCGGCAAGACACACGGCGCCGCCGCGGCATCGCACGTGGCCAAGGAGCCCGAGGCGGCCGGCATCGAGGCCCAGGGCTTCGGCTGGAAGAACAGCTACGGCACCGGCCGAGGTGGCGACACGATCACGAGCGGCCTCGAGGTCACCTGGACCACCACGCCCACGAAGTGGAGCAACAACTTCTTCGAGAACCTGTTCGGCTTCGAGTGGGAGCTGACGAAGAGCCCGGCCGGTGCACAGCAGTGGGTGGCAAAAGGCGGCGCCGGCGCCGGCACCATCCCGCACGCGCACGATCCGTCGAAGCGCCTCGCGCCGACGATGCTGACCACCGACCTCGCGCTGCGCATGGACCCGGCCTACGAGAAGATCTCGCGCCGCTTTCTCGCCCACCCCGAGCAGCTCGCCGATGCCTTCGCGCGGGCCTGGTTCAAGCTGACCCATCGCGACATGGGGCCGCGCGCCCGCTACCTCGGCCCCGAGGTGCCGGCCGAAGAGCTCGTCTGGCAGGACCCGATCCCCGCCGTCGACCACGCGCTCGTCGACGCAGCAGACGTGGCCGCGCTCGAGCAGAAGGTGCTGGCCTCGGGCCTAACGGTCGCCGAGCTCGTCTCGACGGCCTGGGCGTCGGCATCCACCTTCCGCGGCTCCGACAAACGCGGCGGCGCCAACGGCGCCCGCCTTCGCCTCGCGCCGCAGAAGGACTGGGCCGTCAACCAGCCTGAGCGGTTGGCCAAAGTGCTTCAGGTGCTGGACGGCATTCGCGGCGAGTTCAACGGCGCCGCGGCCGGCGGCAGGAAGATCTCGCTCGCCGACCTGATCGTGCTCGCGGGCAACGCCGGCGTCGAGCAGGCGGCCAGGGCGGCCGGGCACGACATCGCGGTGCCTTTCTCGCCGGGGCGCATGGACACGTCGCAGGCGCAGACCGACATGCACTCGTTCGCGCCGCTCGAGCCCTACGCCGATGGCTTTCGCAACTTCCAGAAGACACGCTACGGCGTGCCGGCCGAAGCGCTGCTGATCGACAGGGCGCAGCTGCTGACCTTGACCGCGCCCGAGATGACCGTGCTCGTCGGCGGCCTGCGCGTGCTCGGCGCCAACGTCGGCGAAACCCAGCACGGCGTCTTCACGAAGAAGCCGTCGACTTTGAGCAACGACTTCTTCGTCAACCTGCTCGACATGGGCACGGAGTGGAAGCCCACGTCCGAAGCCAGGGAGCACTTCGAAGGGCGCGACCGCAAGACCGGCGAGCTGCGATGGACCGGCACGCGCGTCGACCTGGTCTTCGGCTCGAACGCGCAGCTGCGCGCCATCGCCGAGGTCTACGCCAGCACCGACGCCGAAAAGAAGTTCATCGACGACTTCGTGGCGGCGTGGACCAAGGTGATGAACCTGGACCGGTTCGACATTGCCTGACGTCGGTGCGTGCGGCCTGCCGGCTGGCCGAGAATCGGGTGCTTCACAAAAAAACGATGCCCGATTCCGAGATCCGCTCAGCGGCGACCCAGGACCCCGCGCTATTGCGCCGCTTGCTGCGCGCCAAGGACCGAATGGATGCCAGGTCTCACGAGGACTGGCCGGTCCGCAAGCTGGCGCGCGTGAGCGGCGTCTCCGAGGCCCACTTCGCGCGATCGTTCAAGCAGGCCTTCGGCGTTCCGCCGCATCGCTACCTGTTGACGCGGCGCGTCGAGCGGCGATGGCACTGCTCCGCGACACCGGGCTCTCCATCACCGAGATCGCCTTCGACACGGGCTGGGCGAGCCTGGGCACGTTCGGGCGCATCTTCCGCGACGTCGCCGGCGAGAGCCCAGGCGCGATCCGGGCGCGCGCAAGGGCCACGGTGCACGCGCTCGGCCTCGTGCTCGCCTGCTTCGTCGGCGCCGCGCAGCGGCCCGACCTCACGATCGCAGTTTTGGAGAAGCGACGCCGCAAAGCGGCCGCTATAACCGACCTTCAAGCAAAGGAGGTCGTATGACTCAGAGTGTTCAAGTGGTTGGTTTGTACGTGCGAGATCAGGCCGAAGCGCTTGCCTTCTATGTCGACAAGCTCGGCTTTCGCGTCCACACCGACGTGCGCAACGGCGACTATCGCTGGCTCACTGTGCAGCACCCGGCCCAGCCGTCGTTCCAGCTCGGCCTCTTCACGCCCGGGCCGCCGGTGCACGACGCGGCGACGGCGCGATGCCGCCGCTGGTGCTGAGCGTCGACGACTGCCGTGCCGCCCACGACCGCATGCTCGCCCGCGGCGTCGAGTTCACGCAGGAGCCGACCGAGCGCTACGGCAATGTCGACGCTGGCTTTCGCGACCCGTCGGGGAACGGTTGGAAGATGATCGAGGTGCGCAGGTGACATGAAGAAGAGCACGCCGAATCGAACCGGGTCCGCCTCGGAGCTGATCGACGCGAAGATCGCGGCCCTCGGCGACTGGAGAGGCGAGATGCTCTCCCGCCTCCGCGCCCTGATCAAGGCGGCTGATCCGAAAATCGTCGAAGAGTGGAAGTGGGGTGTTCCGGTCTGGTCGCACGACGGGATCGTCTGCACCGGCGAGACCTACAAGAGCGTCGTGAAGACGACCTTCGCCAAGGGAGCCTCCGTGCCCGACCCTGCGGGCCTCTTCAATTCCAGCCTCGACGGCAACGTCAGGCGCGCCATCGACTTTCGCGAAGAAGACAAGCTGGACACGAAGGCCCTGAAGGCTCTTGTGCGGGCGGCAGCGGCCGTGAACAAGTCTTCGGCGCGCGACTAGTCTTCCGGGATCCATGGCCGCTGGCACCGACGATCGAGGATGCAACGCGTCGGCCGACTTTCTCCTGCGCCGAAACGGTGTCAGGTGAATCTGAGCGGCTGCGCCACGCGGATCAAACCCGCTGTTTGACAGTGAGCGTTCGGTAGGCGCGTGCCGCGGCGTGGGAGCGATGCGCCGATCGGCTTGGCAACGCGGCTAGCGGTCGGGCTCCTCCACCTGCACGGGTCGACGCGGTCAGTCGAGCGCCCGGATCGCCGACGCACGGCATGAGCGGCCGCACGCCGGCCTGATGTCACTCCCTCGTCACCTCCGCGCGGTTGCCACGGCGAATCGACGCGTCGAAGAATGATCGACGCGGTGAGTGGCCACCGTCGCGTCCCATCGATTCGAGGTGACCGGAGTGCCCCATGGTGCAAGCTGTTCGACGAGTGCCGTGCGCCGTGGCGACTGAGCCCACGCCGGACGCAGCGACACCGTCCTTGCGGATCGCACAGGCCGCGGAGACCGTGCGTGCGGTGCTGCGCCGCAAGTCCGGCATGTCGCTGCGCGACGACGACGCGCGCCCGGCCAACGTCGAGGCGCTCGAGCTGTGCCACGACGTCGTCGCGCGGCTCTGGGAACGCGAGGTCGATGCCGGTGCCGATGCGCCGGCCGACGCCACCGCGTTTGCCGCGACGGTCGCGCACAACGCCTGGTCCGACCACTTGCGGCGCAAGTACCCGCGGCGCACCAGCCTGAAGAACCGACTGCGCTATTTCCTGAGCCATCAGCCCAAGTACCGGGTCTGGGACAGCGCCGACGGCGACGTCGTCGCCGGGCTGCACGCCTGGCAGGTGACCGGCCGCGCCCCGGCCGACCCGGCCCGCATGCGCGCCTGGACCGGCGCCGACGGCCAGCGCGCCCCCGGACTGCCGCGCGGCAGCGTGCCGAAGAAGCCCATGGAGTCGTGCGGCGCCGACGACTGGGATCGCCTGCTCGGCGCGCTGTTCGAGCAGGCGCAGGCGCCACTCGGCCTCGACGACATGGTTCGCGTCGTCGCGGTGCTGCTTGATCTGCAGGAAGACCGCGTCGAGTCGCTGAGCGGCTCCGGCGAGGACGGCGACCTCGACCCCGCCGACACCGAGACGCCCGGCCCCGAGCGGCGCGCCGAGATCCGCGCCATGCTGCGCCAGCTCTGGGGCGCGGTGCGTGCGCTCAGGCCCGACTACCGGCTCGCCTACCTGCTCAACATCCCCGGCGCCGGCAAGACCCGCGGCGACATCGAGGTATTCGCGCTGCACGGCATCGCCTCGATCGAGGACATCGCTGCGGCGATCGGTCTCGACGCAGCGCAGTACCAGCGGCTGTTCGACGAGCTGCCGCTGAGCGACGCCGACCGCGCGGCCGCCGCCGCTTGCGGCAGCGAGCTGGAGCGCTTCGCGCTGCTGTGGCGCCAGCTGCCCTTGCCCGACGCCGCGATCGCGGCGCTGCTCGGTCTCGGCCAGCAGCAGGTGATCAACCGGCGCATGCTGGCGCTGCGCGAGCTGGCCCGGCTGATGGGCCGTCCCTGAACCGCCGCGGACGCAACTTTTGCAGTGCCGCCGCGAATGTCGAGGCGCGCTCGTCGTCACTTCGGGTTGAAGGAGACTGTCGCGATGTCCGCTCACCCTGGTGCTCGAGTGCTGGCGCAATGGCGTGCGCGCGAGCTCGGGCCGGCCCAGCTCGCGGCCTTTGCCCGCCATGTCGCCGAATGCGACACCTGCGCCGAAGCGCTGCCCGAGGCCTGGCCGGCGGCGCAGCGCGTGGTCGGACGGGCGGTGGCGGGCGGTGCCCACCCGAGCTACGAACAACTGGCCTCCGTCGTTGACGCGCGAGCCGATGCGCAAGCGCTGGCCCGCGTCGAGCGGCACGTCGCGTGGTGCGCGACCTGCCGGCGCGAGCTGGCCGACCTGACGGCCACGGCGCCGGCGCTGCGCCGTCCGCTCGCGGCACCGGCCGCCGAAGCGCGGACCGGCGGCTGGCGGGCCGCGCTGCGCGCGCTGACCCACGCGGGCCCGACCTGGGCATTGGCCGCGATCGTCGGCGCGACCTTGCTCGGCGTGGCCATCCAGCAGCGTGAAGAGGCTGGCGGCAGCGACGGTATGCGCGTCGTTCCTGATGCCGGGCTCGCGGCGCCGATCGCTCTCGACGAATCGGCCCTCGGCCGGCTCGCCACCGTGTCGCGCGCCGCCGAGGCGGCCTACCGGGCCGGCGACTTCGGCGCGCTCGCCAGCGCGCTGCGCGGGCCTGCCGATCGCGGCGACGCGACCGCCGCGGCCGCCCTCGGCCTGCTCCTCGCACAAGGCCGCGGCGTGCCGCTCGACCGGGCGCAGGCGCTGCGTTACTGGCGCGCTGCCGCGAAGGCGGGCGAGGCGAGCGCGCAGCGCAACCTGGCGACCCTCGAAGCGCGCTGAGCGTCAGGCTCGGCACATTCAGCGCGACCTTTGATCCGACGCTCGAACGACGCGCGCGCGAACCGCGGCCCGCTTCGCCAGGCTAGGCGTCGATCGCGATCCGTTCGGTCTTGCCGAGCGTGCGGCCGCCGCAATCGACGCGCAGCGAGAACTCGCTCGCGCCGCGCATCTGCTTCGCGCGCGCCTTGTCGGCCGGATACGGCACGAGCAGCGTCAGCGCCGGCTCGGCATTGGCCGCGGACCACGGCGCAGAGGCCGCGCCGAGCTCCTTCTCGCCGCCCGCCCAGACGGCGGCGCGCACGGTGCACGCGCCGGCGCCTGGCACGGCGGGCAGCGAGGCGCTGACCTGGATGCCGCGTTCGGTCCGCGTCGCATGGGCATGCTCGATGTCGAGCGTGCCGGCGGCACCCGCATCGGCATCGGCATCGGCGCTGCCGCCCTTCGGCGTCGTCGATGGCTTCGATTCCACTACCGGCTTGCCCACCGTGACCGGTTTGCCCGCTGTGCCCGGCGCAAGGCCCGAACCGGGTTCGGCCGGGTCCGGAATGGCGAGCCCCGGATCGCGCAGCGGCGCCCCCACGGCCGTGGGCGGATGGCCACCGAGCGCAGGCGACGGCCACGCGTGCTTGTGCCAGTCGGGGAACAGGATCCAGCCGACCAGCGCGGCGATGCCGATCAGCGCCGCTCCGAGCGCCAGCCGCAGCCGCGTGATCTGGCGCTGCGCGCCGTCCGGCGGCAGGCGCCCGGCGCCGCGCGAGTCCGCCACCGAGGCGCCGGCGGCAAGGCTCCCGGCCGTCGCATCGCTGGCCGCGTCGCTTTGCAGCAGCGCGAGCGTGATGTCGTCGCCACTGCCCTGCGCCGAGGCGTCGAGCAGGATCGTCTCGAGCTGCGCATCGACGGCAGTCAGCCCGTGTTTCGCGATGAGCGACCGGAAGTCGTCGCCGATGCAGAGAAAGTCGTCGTCGCTGCGAAACGAGTTCGCATAGCCGTCGGTGCTGAGCAGCAGCAGCGTCGGGTCGTGCTGATCGCGGCGCAGCACCGCGAGGCGCACGTCGTTCTCGGCGCCCGGCTGGCAGATCGAGGTCGTGCGGTTGCCGGCCAGCCGCTCGTCGGCAGGAATCGGCCGCCGCGTGCTGCCGTCGCGCGCGACGCAGAGCACGTCGCCGTCGCCGAGCTGCAGCAGCACGATCGTGCTCGGCGTCACCAGCGCGGCGAGCAGGGTCGCCCCGTAGGCAAGCAGCGGATCGGCGCGCACCGCGTCGACGGCCGCCTCGTCTTCGCCCTCGGCGAGCGCGGCCCATTCGTCGTCGCGGATCGGGTGCGCGACCAGGTCGGCCTGTACGTTCGCGACCCACTCACTGACGATCGCCGCGGGCCAGTGCGCCGCGACGACGCCGGTGCGCTCGGCCGGCGCGCACTGCTCGAGCCCGCCGGCGAGCGCGCGCAGGCGCCGGATCGCGATCTCGGCCGCGAGCCGCGCACCGGTCTCGCTGCGAAAGTGGCGCTGGCCGCCGTGACCGTCGGCGACGGCCGCGGCAGCGCAGGCGACCGAGCCGCCGGCATCGGCCGACCAGAGCGACAGCGCGTCCTGGTTCGGCAGGCCGGCGCGCACATGGGCCGCGCCGCGCACGCTGCGACCGGTCACGCGCCAACCCGCGTTTGCGCGTGACGAAGGGCGCACCGCGGCCGGCGACGTCCGTCTTTCCGCGCGGCCCTCCAGGGCGACGCCCGTCCCCGTCGCGCGATCCGTCTTCACCATTCGGCCTCCGCGTCGGTGTTGAACGAGCCGGCCGAGCGGGCGTGTCCGCCGTCGTCGATCTGCGAGACCCGCTCCAGTCCCGAGCGCGACAGCCAGCGGATCTGCTGGACCAGCTCTTCGGGGTTGTTCGCCTGGATCGGCCGGACCGTGTCGTCGCCGATGAACTTCTGCAGCGCCGAGAGGTTCACGTCGCGGCCGATCGTGACCGCCGCACGCACCGCCTCACGGCCCCAGGGCTGCGCGAGCAGCGCCGCGAGCCCGGCATCGAAGTCGTCGGTGTGATGGCCGTCGGTGACGAGCACGAACACCGGCGAGACCGCCCGCTCGGGCATCGGCGGCGTCGCCATCGCCTCGGCGAGCAGGCGCAGCGCCGCGCCCATGTCGGTGTGGCCGGCGGCGGCGAGATCGGTCCAACGCAGCGACTCGACCGGCGTCGGCGTCTCGAGATGCCAGAGCGCGCCGTTCGAGAACGCGATCGCGCGCACCAGCACCGCGACGTTCGGGTTGTCGCGCGCCGCGGCGCGCAGCTGCGGGATCGCCTCGCGGATGGCGACGTTGAGGGCCTGGATCTTGCCGTCCGCGTTCATCGATCCCGAGGTGTCGAGCAGCCAGACGAAGTGCAGCTCGCGGCGCGCCATCGCGCCGCCCGGACGCATGGCCGGAACCGCGGTCTCGATCTCAGCGGACATGGGCCACCATCTCGCCGACGCGGATCGCCAGCCCGGCCTCGAGCCGGATGCTGCGGCCGGGCAAGAGCTCGCGCTGCTGGCCCGAGGCCGTCGTCACCTGCCAGGCGGTGTCGGACAGGTTCTTCAGTCCGAGCACGTTCGCTCGGCAATGACGCTGTCGCCGGCGCCGGCGTGGCTGCCCGGCACATGGCGCTCGTAGAGCCGGGCGCCGACGCTTGCCGGCACCCGCGCCGTGCCGACCTCGATGATGCGCAGGTTCGACTCGTCGTCCCAGGTGATCGACGCGGCGAGCGGCCCGGCCGGCGCCTGGTACTTGGCGGCGCTCGGCAGCGGCCCCATCGGCGGCGTGCCCGGCGCGAACCCCGTCGCCTGCGGGCTCATCGCGAAGGCCGTCGGTCGGGCCGGCGCCGCGGCCGTACCGACCGGGGCCGAGGCCGTCGCCGAGCGGGCGCTGCGCGTCGCGAAGCGGTCGATGATCTGCGAGGCGACCAGCTGCGAGCGGTCCGGCGCGATCGTGCGCGCCTTCATGATCGCGATGGCGAGGCCGACGAAGGCGATCATCGAGAGCAGAAAGTACATGAACATCGAGCCGGCCATCGAGTCCCACATCGAGTGGATCGTCGCCGCGATCAGCAGGCCGATCAGCACGGTCTTGACGCGCTGCGCCGGCTTCAACGCGGCCAGGCCGATGAAGTAGCCGAAGATGCCGGCGTAGGCGGCGTGGCCGAACACGTCGGACAAGAGGCGCGGGATCATCAGCTGCAGACCGACGCCCTGCCGGTTGGCGATGATCTGCTGCAGCTCGAAGGTCGCGCGCTCGACGCCGACCTTCTTGCCGAGCAGCACGAACAGGTTGTAGATGTCCTGGATCTGCGAGGTGTCCTGCGGCAGCTGGATGCGCAGGCCCTGCTGTTGCAGCAGCATGAGCAGGCCGGCGACGGTCTGCGTGCTGTCGACGATCGTCCCGGGCACGTACTGGAACACGGTCTCGGCGAAAGCGAAGCCGAAGCCCGAGGCGACGCCGATCAGGATGCCGTCGAGCGGATCGAGCACCGCGAACTGGCGCGCCAGGCCGGGGGCGTCGCGCCTGACCATCAGCTTCATGCCGAGGAAGACGCCGAAGAAGACCGGGATCGACTTCAGGCACTCCTCGGGCAGCCCGGCGCGGAAGAACATCTTGACGAAGGCAATGACGACCGTGTCGCCCTTGCCGGCGGAGCCGCCGCCGATGCCGAACAGGCCCTGCAGCATGCCCATCACCGGGCTCGAGACGAGCAGCGCGGTGAACACTGCCACCACCGGCATCAGCCACCAGGCCTTGGGCTTGCCGGCCATCCGGTAGACCCCGAATGCGCCGCCGCCGACGATGCAGAGCGCGAGGACGATCGAGTACATCGGGATGTTGACCGGAATCGCGCCGTACGCCATCACCTGCACGTGCGCCGACGAGCTGCTCATCAGCGTGAAGAGGAACGCGATGACGACGCAGACCACCAGCCCGGGCACGAAATAGGGCTTGGTCATCAGCTCCTGCCACTGGCCGCCGAGCGGCAGCAGCTGGGAGCGGGTCGGCGCCTCGGTGGCGCGCGACTTCATCTCGCCACCGGGGCGCTTGGCCTCGAAGCCGGGGCTCGGGTCGTTGGGTCCGTGCATGCTTTCGCTCCTCTTGCGTTTGCGGCGACGCGCCATCGGGAATCGGCGCGTCATGCCGACCAGGGACGGGCGAGGCGGCCGGATATTCGCGAAGGCTGAAAAAATCGCCGGCACAGGAATTCGCGCCTTCGTTCTGCGTCTCCGGTGGTCGGTACGAACCCGAACGAAGGAACCCGAATGAGCGCCCTGAGGCCCGGCCAGTTGCTGCGCTGCGTGCAATCAAACGCGAGCTGCCGCGTCGAGGCGCTGCTCGGCGAAGGCGGCCAGGGCGAGGTGTATCGGGTCAGCCTGGACGGCCATTCGTACGCGCTCAAGTGGTACAACGACATCGTCCTGCGGGTCGACCGGAGCCTGCGCCGCCGGCTCGAGGTCGCGATCGACCACGGCGCGCCGTCGGCCGAGTTCCTCTGGCCGTTCGAGCTCGTGACGCTGCCCGATGGCTCGCGGCTCGGCTACCTGATGCGGCTGCGCCACCCGGCCTGGCTGAAGATCCAGAGCGTGCTCGCCGAGCAGGTGCGGCCGTCCTTCCGCGCGCTGGCTGTGACCGCGCTGCGCCTGACCAACGCGCTGCTCGCGCTGCACAGCAAGGGCCTCGTCTACCAGGACCTGAACGCCGGCAACGTGTTCTTCGACCCGCAGACCGGCGCCATCGAGATCTGCGACAACGACAACGTCGACATCGACGG